>CAIRDL010000606.1 GCA_903877345.1 uncultured Oscillochloris sp.
AGGCGTGAGGCGTGATCCGTGACTCGTGATCCGTGAGGCGTGAGGCGTGAGGCGTGAGGCGTGAGGCGTGATCCGTGAGGCGTGATCCGTGAGGCGTGATCCGTGAGGCGTGAGGCGTGATCCGTGAGGCGTGATCGCTCAGGGTGCGGCCTAGTCACGGATCACGCATCACGAGTCACACGACGACCGGGACATTTTAAATTTTCCGCATCCCTAACGCTTCATGGACACCCGTCGGTGAAGGCTGGCAAGGGTGTACTCGAGCAGATTCACCCGCTCGGCCAAAAGAACGAAGCGCCCCGAGCGCATCCTACTCACTCAGCTTCGTCTCGAAGGTGTATCGGTCGCTCAGTTGCCATGCCTTAGCGTCCAGTCCCCCGCACGTAGATGTTGGGCCAAGGGTGAAATTCGGTGAAGAAGCTGTCGTGGACGCTGGGCTGACCGGCAACGGTGATCGTGCGGGAGACAATCACCTGCATCCCGCCACGTGCGGTGTCACTCTGCCTGAAGTAGCCGCTCGGCTTGGTCGGATCATTCACGTAGACGGGCGTGGTCGGCGCGGCGGTGTACTTGATCACCCGATGGGCGTACGTCACTTGGCGTCCCGTCGGCGCACCGTAAAGAGCGACGGTGAGCCGTTGGCGTGCGGTGTCCACGTAGCTTTCCAACAACAGCCAACCCCCGGTGTCGTTGGTGAAACGCATGTCGTTGGCGGGCGTGAAAATGGCGGCATCAAGCCCCGGCGGCTCACCCAGTTCTTCATACCACCCGATGCGAAAGGCGTGTTCGTGCCGCTCGGTGATCGGTAGGCCCGCAAAAAAGGCGGCACGGAAAACGGTCGTTGAGACTTGACACAGGCCACCGCCCCACTCTTTTTGGGTGCGGTTCGCCACAATGGCAAGCCCCGGGACGAAGCCGTTGGCAGCGTTGACCGCGCCCAGTTGCGTGTTGAAGGAGAAACTGGCCCCCGGCGGAATCAGCACGCCATGCATTCGGCGGGCACCGGCGCGAATGTTGGTGATGCGGTACGCTTCGGAACGGGCAAAGGAGCTGACGCCGCGCCCGACCTCGGTGGTAATGCCCAGCGCGGCGAGGTTCGCGGCGGTCACGGGCGGTGGCAGCGGCGTGAGCGGCAGGCTCAGCGTGCGTTGGGCACTGGCGAGGGCGGCGCTGATGGCGGTGAGCGCTTGACTGGCGTCGAGGCCGCGCCCAGGTTGGCCGGGGACGATAATTCGCAGCTTGCCGCCGTTCCAAGCAACCTGCGGCAGCGTGCCTTCTTCGCGAACGGCGGCGGCAATCGGCACGAGCGCACTACGGATGCCGGTGGGGTCAAGATTGACGCTGTAGGTCGGTTCGCCATTGGCGGCGGTGACGCGGTGTACACTCAGCCAACTGGCGATTTGTGCGGGCGTTAGCACCCAACGGCAGCCCTGCGGTTGCGCACACGCTCCCGTTGTGCCAGTGAGCGTGACCGGGGCAGCGAGGAGGCGTTGCAATTGGGCGGCAACCGGAGCAATCGTGGCTTCGCGCAGACGTGGTGCAAGGCGGCGCGTTCGCAACCCAATCGGCTGCCGCGTGAGGCTTTGGAGCGCGGCGGTGATGTCGGTGAGCGTCGCATCAACGAGGCTCTGCGTACCCCAAACTTCGGGCGCAACGCTGACATAAGGGCCGACCAGACTGAGGCTCGCGTCTTGCGGTGGCAGTTCGACCGCGCTCGCCACTTGGCGCAG
>CAIRDL010000607.1 GCA_903877345.1 uncultured Oscillochloris sp.
GGCGTCTTGTCATTCTGCGCGGCGCGAAGAATCTCGGTCGGAACCCTTCGTTGCGCTCAGGGTGACAGCGTGCCTTTTGCAATAGTGCGTTTAGGTGATGTCTTGCCAGAACTTTGCAGGAACAAAGCGGCTCAAATGCTTTACGTTTGTGGTTGCGATGAGCGATTCAACCCCGTACCTACGCAAACCGTCTGCTTGAGCCGCTAGGATAACATCGCCATCAAGTGCTGCATCAGTTGCCGTGGGCGTTCCCTGTTGGCGGGCAAAGGCCCAATAGTCCGCAGCCCGTAGCATCACTTCCGTTGAGAGGGGAAGATAGCGCAAGGTTGTCTTTAACTCATTCAGGCGAGCTAAACCGCGAGTCTTGCCGCCACGGATCAACTCCCGTCGTACTTCGTAATCGGCAATCTCAGGTATATAGACGGCGACCCCCTGTTGCAGGAGAGTCAAGAGCCACACGGTACACGCTTCAGTTTCTGGCGAAGCCTTCGGATTGGATGCTAACCCAAGTGGCCCGGTATCAAGCAGAACGGCAGTCATACAAAGAGCTTTCGGTCAGAGAGTCGATCCTCATCAAGCTTTCTTTTCAGGTATTCCCACGTCGCTTGTTGTTCTTCTGTAGCAGGTTCGTTGAGCCAGCGTGTGAGCAGTGCAATGGCCTGCGCGTTTTCTGAGATCAGCTGGTCGGCGATGCGGGTGTTTCTGACCAACGTCTGGAGCATAACCGCTTGCGATCCAACCGTCTGCTGTGATCGTGTGATAACACTACCCACCGTTACCATGGAATCCTCCTTTATAGCTGGGCTGATGCGCCATCTAACGGCGTGACATGCCAAACGACCTTGTGACTATCTATTTCACATTGTGCTGGAAGCTCAAAAACACTTACTTGATGTTCCACCCACCCTTCATGCGGCGGAAATTTTTCTAACGCCTGCTGCATACCTTCTGACTGGGCTAAGGCTTCCGACGCTTGCACCGTAAGCAGGGTACTGGCCCCGGCGGTGAAGACTGTAACTTCAAAGCGCGTTGCCACAAGCGTTAGAATATATAATTTCCTCATCCTCAACGTCCCCTTTGCGTACATGTCGTAGGTCACGCGTGAATGCTTTGTGCGATTGTAGCACATTCTCCCCGCTGAGGCTAACAATATGGCGACCGGGGCGCGTGGCCCAGGTGGATGCGGGCTGGGGAAGCGGGGGCATGGGGGGAGTCCTTGTCATACTCTTTCAGATTGTAGATTGTAGATTGTAGTTCCTATCAGACTCGCGCAGTGCGTTGCTATAGATTCCTAATCAAGCGATCATAATCGCTATACGACCCGATCCAAAACCATATAATCTCAGCTTCCCGCACCCTTGTTCCGAGGGCACGACAATGAATGCCGATGCGTACTGAATAGACAGACGGGGCGATAGCCTTAAACTGCAAGCTTGGATGATAGGGATTTTGCTGGAACAACCGATAAGCCGTACGAGCTTGGGCGCGCACCGCCTCCGGGAGTTGCGCGAAAGCTTTACGGAAATCAGGGTCAAGCCGCGAGATCACAGGTGCTCAGGATCGAGCGGCTCCGTGTTACCTGCCGCATAATTTGCCCGCGCTCGCTGGGCAAGTTTTGCCAGGGCTGCTTGCGAATTGGCAAAAGCGGTAGCCCAACGCTGCTCGGCTTTGCTTTCCTCGCTGACGGAGGAAGGTACGACAGGTTTGAATTGCGGTGATTGCACGAATACTTGTCCAACCAGAATCACGCCACACCGCCCACTTTCGCAATGTGCAAGGCAACCCGATAGCCATCAGTGTCAAGCGTTTGGGGCAGTTCAAAGGCCATTATTTCATGGGCGAACCATCCATCCGCTGGTGGATATTTTGCATGAACATTGGCCCACCCTTCAACTTCAGCCGCTTCCCGCGTTGTTTGTACCGTCAGAATCGTACTCGCACCAGCCGCACCAGTCACCTGTGTCTCATCAAGGTCAGTGCGTAAGGCCAGCAGCGTAATAACAAATACCCGTGGTTCAGCTTTCATCAAAACCTCGTGAAACTGGAGCCTAGAGCCGCCGTAGCCGTGGTCGTCGTTCCTGCACAGGAAGCCTAACTCTAGCGCATGGTGCGGGGTTTGGCAAACTGAAACGCCCGCTGCCCACCGCTGAGGCTAACAATATGGCGACCGGGGCGCGTGGCCCAGATTGTAGATTGTAGATTGCCAGATATAGCAAGCCTATCCAGGTTGTGAAGAGGAGTCAAGGCTTCAGCCGGCTAAAGCCTTGACTCCCCTTTATGATTCCAAGAGGATTGCTATATATAATTTCCTCATCCTCAAATTCCCCTTTGCGTACAGGTCGTAGGTCACGCGTGAATGCTTTGTGCGATTGTAGCACATCCCCCCCCGCTGAGGCTTTTGTAAGACCTTGTGTAAAAGCCCGCCGCGATTTTTTTGGCAAGCAGGCCAGCGAATGTCCCCGTGTA
>CAIRDL010000608.1 GCA_903877345.1 uncultured Oscillochloris sp.
CACCTTCGCGGCTTACCGCACCGTTGGTTGATGTTCGGGTTCTAGAGCGGCAGGCTGGCGCGGCACCCGCCGGTAGGTCGTGAACGCTTGCCGCTAGCAGAGCCCCGTCAACCCGAAGGTTGGTGGCTGCGACTGGTCAGTACCGGCTTGAACCGAGGCCCACGCCCACGAGCTTTCGCCGTGGGTTACTGACCTACGTTACCAACATTCAGAGCAAGCCACCACAGCACTATAGCAAGCCTACACAGGTTGTGAAAAGGAGTCGAGCCTTTAGGCGGCCCTATCCGGCTAAAGCCTCGACTCCACGCAACAACCGCGAGCGAAGCGAGCGAGGGGCTTGTCTCATGTCCCTTTAGGCGGCCCTATCCGGCTAAAGCCTCGACTCCACGCAACAACCCCAACAGGATTGCTATAGGAGGATAGACCGCATCTGCGGACTACGTAGCGCGGGCGTGATACGTCTCTCAAGTGTAGGATTTTGGGGGGCAAGACGCCTCCAGTGTAACAGACCTCTGCCATTTTGTTCCGCCGTGGTTCGCACGGCATCCGCGACGTTGTGCGGATGTTCCTCGATGGATCGCGACGTTGACGTAAGCCCTCTTGGCCTGTGGCGGACAACGCCTCTGCATCGCTTTGCGCTATCATGGGCGCTGCGGGGAGCGTTCGGCATTGCCTTGACACCGCACTGGCACAGCCCATGCAACCCTTTGACCTCCGCTCCACCCGTCAGCTTGGCGCAACGTCGCACCGAGATCCAGCGCTTGTGGGTGCATGTCGTCATCGGCAGCCCGAGTTTCGGACAAAGGAGTCCTATGTATCCCGCACTACCGCTTTTGAACGCCCTGACCGCCCACCTTGCCCTGCTCGATCCTGCGGGAACCATCCTGGCGGTCAACACCGCGTGGACGGACTTCGCCCGTGCCAACGAGGCTGATGCCCTGACGATAACCGGGGTTGGAGTAAATTACCTCGCGGTCTGCCGTGCGGTAGTCGGCGCGGACGCCCCCGCAGCAGCGGCGGTTGCGACAGGCATCACCGAGGTGCTGACGAATCAGCGCGACAGCTTCACCTATGAATATGCCTGCCACGCGCCCCACGAGCAGCGCTGGTTTCGCCTGCGCGTGTCCTCCCTTGGCAGTGCTGGTGGTGCCGTCGTCGTCCACGAACCCATCACCGCAGCGAAGCGAGTCGCCCAAACGAACGCATGGCTGGCGGCCATCGTTGCCTCCTCGGACGACGCGATTATTGGGACGACCCTGGATGGGCAGATTTTGAGTTGGAATGCCAGCGCGGAGCGCATCTTCGGCTACCCGGCATCCCAGGTCATCGGCCAACCGCTCACGCGCAGCATGCCGCCGCCGTTGGATGCCGAACTGACGCACCTCCAGTCCGACGACGGCGAGCCGCGCCTGTACGCTGAGCACGCGCTTGTCTGCCGCGACGGGCAACACAGCATCGTCGCAATCAGCAGTTCGCCTATTATCGCCTCCTCTTTGAAACAGTAGCGCAGGGCGTGGTCTATCAGGATGCCGCCGGGCAGTCAGCAACTCGGCGACCAGTTCCGCCGTCGCCTCGCCCACTTCCTCCAGGTCAAGGGACACCAGATGCCGCACGAGGGCCGACAGCGACAGGCGATCAAGGTGGGCAAGGAACACATCCATCATCTGAAACACGTGGTCGTCGCGGTAGGTCTTGCTCAAGGTCTGGTCGGACGCAGGCGTGATGGTCATCGTCTGGTTCGTGAGGGAGTTCGATCACCCAAAGGTAGTCATTGCGCGTGGGCAGCGGAATGATCAGTTCACGCTCCGCGCCAAACGGTACCTCAACTGGGGCACTAAGCCGGTACGCCACCGCATCCACCGGATCATATAGCAATCCTATTGAGGTTGTCGCGTGGAGTCGAGGCTTTAGCCGGCTGAAGTCGCCACCGCTGCCAGCACTTCGGGCAGCCGGTAGAGGTTGTGAAGGGGAGTCAAGGCTTTAGCCGGCTGAAGCCTTGACTCCTCTTCACGACCTGGATAGGACTGCTATATAGCAATCCTATTTGAATTGTTGCGTGGAGTCGAGGCTTTAGCCGGATAGGG
>CAIRDL010000609.1 GCA_903877345.1 uncultured Oscillochloris sp.
GAGACGCAAAATTTTGCGTCTCTACTGCCCTGCGTACAAGTAGCCCTGCATCTGCGCCGAGTAGATCGCACTGGTGCCGTCATCGCCCACGAGCGCAGGGTCGCCACCATAATAGTTTGGCGGCACATTGCGATTAACCTGGGCAACGGCACCATACTCGGTCTGAGCGCGGCGGGCGAACGCCTCACCGAAAGCCTGGCGGATCGTCGCGGCATCGGAGCCTAAAGGCACCGTCACTTCAAGCACGAATGTGACTGGCCCTGAAGGCACCGGCGGACTCGTCGGGGTTGCTGTGGGTGCCCCCGGTACTAGGGCAAGGATGGGGCCGACATACGGCTCAGCCCAGCCCGGACGCTGAAAATAGATATACACCCCCAGGCCAATCGCCCCTACCAACGCAAGCGTCAGCACGATGCGGAACAACGTGCTGATAAATGCCCCGACACTCGCTAGGAAGCCACGCGGCGGTGGCCCTTGCTGTGGAACCGGGCGGGCCACTGGTGGGGCAACGCGAGGCGGCGCGGGTTGGCTCGTTGCCGCCGTTGGCGGGGTGCTTACCTGGGCTGCCGCAGGCGGGGCGATCTTGATCGTGGACGGCGTTACCCGTACTTGGCTCGGGCGGAGCGGCGGGGCCGTTGTGCCCGGCTTGTGTTCAGGCCGCAACGTAGCCCAAAACTCCTCTACCGTCGCAAAGCGGTCTTGCGGCACTTTCTGGAGCGCCCGCTCAAGGGCATCGGCGGTGCGCGGCGAGATGGTCACCCCAGGAACGGTGTCGGCCCGGGGGAAAGAGAAGGGCATCTGCTCGGTCGGGTCGCGGCCCGTCAGGAGGTGGTGCAAGGTCGCGCCGAGGGCGTACACATCAGATTGGGGGGTAGCAAGACCCTGGTATTGCTCCGGCGGCGCGTAGCCGGGTGTGCCGATTTGGGTACCCCGCTCAGTCGGCTTGAACAGCCGTGTGATGCCGAAGTCAATCATTTTGATTCCGCCGTCGGTGCGGTCAATCATCACGTTTGAGGGCTTCATGTCGCGGTAGATCAGATTCTTTCCATGCAAATAGCTCAGAACATCACAGATCTGATCGGCCCAAATCAGCACCCGCGCCTCGGCGATTTTGCCTTCCCGCTCAACAATCTCCTCCAGATCCTCGCCACGTACAAAGTCCATCGTCAGGTAGTGGCGACCCTCATCACGAAAATGGCTGTAGACGCGGGGAATGCGCGGATGCGTGAGTTGCTGGAGCATCGCCGCTTCGGCGTTGAAACGGTCAATCGCCTCTGTGCGCTCTTTCGCGTCGGTGAACTTGTCGAGCATCTCCTTGATCGCATAGATCTTGCCAGAGTCGTCAACACCCTCGTAAACGGCACCCTGCCCGCCCTGTTTGATCACCCGCGTGATCACATAGCGCCGCTCGTCGCTGGGGGTGTCGTTATTCAGCACAATGTCGTACCCGCAGTATTGGCAGTACCGCGCATGGCGCAGGTTCGACCGATGACACTGCGGGCAGAGAATCTGCGTGACCTCGGACATAGCGCTCCAAACTGGGTTGGTAGGGGGCGGTTGTGCCCCAAGTGTACCGACGTGCCGAGCCATCAAGTCGCCTCCAGCGTAGCACAGCTGTAGCAGCGCGGCAAATCGCGTGCGCCCAACCTACCTACGCCTTGGGATGCCCCTTTGTTGCATCGGGGTCTAGGCCAAGTCTATGGCTACTTTGTAGTTTTGGCATATGTATGGCTTCCTGATGCGCTCCGCCTAACCCCTAACCCCTCGCCTACTGCCAACGCTTCGCCCGATACCCCAACCACCCCAGAGCCGTCGGGTCGTCGCGCCAATTGGGGCGCACCTTGACCCACAATTCCAGAAAGATCTGCCGCTCAAGCATCCGCTCAATCTCGTAGCGCGCCGCCGTCCCGATTTTCTTCAGCATCATGCCCCCCGCGCCGATGAGGATCGCTTTCTGCCCGTCACGTTCGACATTGATCGTCATACGAATGAAAGTCGCACGCTCGCGCTCCTCCCATTCTTCAACCTCAACGGCGACCGCGTGGGGCACTTCCTGTTGCGTGTGGTAGAGCACCTTCTCACGCACGAACTCAGCAGCTAGTTCCTGCTCGCTCTGGTCGGTTAGCTGGTCGTCGGGGTAGAGCAGCGGCCCTTCCGGCATACAGGCCACGATTTCGTCCAGCAAAGTGCTCAGGCCCAAGCCCTGTTCCGCCGAAATCGCCAATTCTAAGGCCCAGGTACCAAGGGCGCGGTACGCCTCGAAGTAGCCACCGGGGGCACGGGGCTTAATGTCAACTTTGTTAAGAATAAGCAGCTTGATGCCGCGAGCACGTTGCACCTGGGCGGCGATGCGCCGGTCAAGTTGGCTGGGCGGTTGGCTAAGGTCAACCATGAAGCCGATGACATCTGCATTCGGCAGCGTTCGCTCGGCAAGTTCCACCATGAGTTTGCCCAAGGCGTGATCCGGCTGATGAATACCCGGCGTATCAATGAAGATAATCTGCGCCCCCGGCTTGGTCAGAATGCCCCGGAGCGGCACCCGCGTGGTTTGGGGGCGCGGTGAGACGATGGCGATCTTCTGCCCCAACAGCGCGTTGAGCAGTGTACTTTTGCCCACATTCGGCTTGCCCACCAAGGCCACAAACCCAGCACGCACCAAGACAGGCTGAGCGCTGACCACACCAGGGTCAGCATTGGGCGGTTCCTCGTCGTTGGTGGGTGCCGGTAACGCGTCGTCCGTCGCGATGGCGAGCGGCGGCTCAACCTCCGCTTCAGGCTCTTGCACAAACACCACCGGCCCCTCGCCAAGCGTGTCGGGCGAGGCGTCGAGCGCGACCATGAGCGGGGCGAGGCGGGCGAGGGCGGCGGGGGTGCGGAGTTCGGCGGGCACAACCAACTCGATGCCCAGCACGGTCTCGTCGCGGTCGAGATCGAGAATCGCCGTCACCGCCAGGGGCACGCTCCGAGCGGGATGCTCAGCGGCAATGCGGAGGGTCAAATACCCCGTCGCCATATCCAGCCGCTCGTAATCGCCATCGAGCACGTGGTCGAGTTGCGCCAGCGTAACATCGTCATCGAGGTCAAGGCGCAGCCCAATCAGGCATCCTGCGGCGTCGAGCAGCAAATGGGCCGGGTATTCTAACGTCGCGACGGCTTGCCCGGCCTCAAGTTCAACAAAATAGACATACAGCGTACCTGCATCGGGATCATGGGAAAAAGCCAGCATACTCTTCTCGTCAGTGGGAGGTGCGGCGGGGTTTGGGGGCCGCGCCCTGCGGTGCTGCCTCCGGCACAGGCGGATTGGTCGCCGAAGGCGGGGGCATCTCAACTTGGTTCGTGAGCTTTTGGTAAAGGAATGTAAGGACAATTCTGATCACTGCGGCAATCGGAATGGAGATAAAGAGCCCAAACGGCCCCAACAAGGCTCCGCCGGAGAGCAGGGCAAAGATCACAACCGCCGGATGCAGCGTGACCAACGGCCCCATCACCTGCGGCAGGATGATATTCTCCTCGATCATGCGCAGGGTCAGGTAGACAATGCCGAGCACCGCCCCCAGACCCAGATTGGACATACCGAAGGGCACCACCGGCTGAAAGAGGGCGACACTAATCGCGATCCCTGCGGCTGACCACGGGCCAATGATCGGAATGATTTCGAGGATGCCAGAGACAATGGCGATCACCAACGCATTTGGCACCTGAAGGATCGAAAGCGGGATATAAAGTAGCACCGCCATTAGTACCACAAGGATGAGTTGGCCGCGAATGTAGGCGCTGAACGCCGCGTCAATCTGCGTACCGAGCATGCCAATCTCGGCGCGGTAAGGTGGTGGGATGAGCTTGGCGGCCCACTGCTTGAGCTGACTCGCCTGGAGCAGCAGGTAGAACGTGACGATGAGATAGGCCAGAGTAAAGAGCAGGCTTTCGAGGGCCGAGAAGACCAAGCGCGGCACACTCTCACTCACGCGGCGTCCGAGGTCGCTCACCACACCGATCATCTGCGCCTCAACGGGGGCAAGATCAAGCACGATGCCGCCCACCTCGACCCGTTCGTGGCCTTGAAAAAAAGCCTGGATCTGGCCGACCATCGCGGGCGCGGTGGCGGCTAGGTCGCGTGACTGTTGCGCGACTCGCGGCCAAAACAGGGTGCCGAGGCCATAAATCAGCAGCAAGGCCAACACATAGAGCACCACAATCCACAGGATGCGCCGAACCCCGGTGCGACGCTGGAGCCAACCGACCAAGGGGTTGAAGAGATACGCCGTGATGATCGCCGCGACGAAGGGCGTCAGCATATGTTGCACCGCCAACAAGAACCAGACAGTCAGACTGACCACGAGGGCCACCGCAAGCAACTTATATTGCGGTGAAAAGCGGATTGGTTGCGGCTCTACGGCCATTCAAACTCCCTTCTCAACAGTTCGACACCAAATCCTTGCACCAACAATAAAGCGACCGGCCCGGCACCGTTGCTGGGCCAAGTCGCCACATTATACCGTGCCTACTCGCGTCAGGCAGGTCTTACTCGTCGGTAGCGCGACTGCGACGGAGGGGAATATCGGCCTGGAGCTTATCGTTTGACTCGCCGCGTAAAATGGCGACCTCGATCTGATCGGGGTCAACCGAAGGCAAATAACGTGAAAGAACGGCGGCAATATCGATCTTCATCTGTTCTTTCATCTCAGGGGTCAGCTTATAGCGATCATCAACCAGCACCGCTGCCAGCCGCTCCTTCGCGACCAAACCGCTGCGCTCGCGCCGCCCAAAGATGCTATCAAGAAAGCCCACGGCAGGGTCCTTTCGCTACCCAGCTATCCGAGCGAGCTTTGGTGGCGGCTTGTGCAAGCCGCCACGCCCGGGTGTTGCGGTTGAGGTCTAGGAGCGGCGGCGCCCGAACATACCGATAAGCCGATCGAGCATCCCCGGCTGTTCTTGCAGGGCGAGGAAGGGCACCGTGTCGCCATTAAGGCGGCGGGCGATGTTGAGAAACGCCTTCCCGGCGGCGGAAGTTTGGTCGTAGACGGCGGCCTCCCCACGGTTGGTCGAAGTCACAATCGTCTCGTCATCGGGAACAATCCCGACCAGTGTGATCATCAGCAACTCAAGCACATCATCAACTGAAAGCATCTCGCCCCGGCTAACGAGACGCGGCTTGATGCGGTTGACGATCAGGCTTGGCGGCCCCTTTTCAGAGGCTTCCACAAGGCCGACGATGCGGTCGGCATCGCGCACCGCCGAGACCTCGGGGGTGGTCACGATGATCACCTCATCGGCCCCGGCAATCGCATTCCGAAAGCCACCCTCAATGCCGGCGGGGCTATCAATCAAGATAAAATCAAAATCGTTGCGGAGTTGATTGGTCAGGTCAATCATATTCTCTGGGCTAACGGCATCTTTATCGCGGGTCTGGGCAGCAGGCAAGAGGCAAAGCTCCGGCAAGCGCTTATCTTTAATCAGGGCCTGCCGTAGCCGGGCGCGGCCCTCAACGACATCAACGAGATCGTAAACAATGCGGTTCTCAAGGCCCATCACTACATCAAGGTTGCGGAGGCCAATATCAGCATCTATCACGGCGACCCGGTTGCCGCGCATCGCGAGCGCGGTTCCAAGGTTAGCCGTGGTAGTGGTTTTGCCCACACCGCCCTTGCCGGATGTGATGGTAATCACGCGCGCCATATATGCTCCGTGTGGGGCGCAGAGCGGGTACTGAACCGGCCCGTCAGCGTACACCCCATGCCAACTGTTTACCGCTTATACAATTCCCAGGCTCCGACGACGATCTGCCCCGTCTCGATACGTGCGACCTCAGGCGCGTGGGGGCCGCTACTCTTGGGTGCCGTGGCGATCTGGTCGGCAATGCGGAGTTGGGTCGGGCGCAACTCAATGGCACAAACCAGGGCCTCGCTATTGCCCAAGGCCCCGGCGTGGACGAACCCCCGCAGGCGACCCCAGACCACCACACTGCCACCGGCGATCACCTCACCGCCCGGATTCACATCGCCAATCAGGGTAATGTGCCCGCTGTGGCGCACCACCTGGCCCGACCGCACCGTCCGCGTAAGGAGCAGAGCCTCGCTCTCTGGGGCGCCAGGGGGTACGCCAGGGGGTAGGTCGGGGTAGCGGGGCAGGGGCCGTGCCGTGATGCCGGCGGCCCGTGCTGCGTTGCGGCTCTCGCGAGCGTTGGCGCTCAGTGCCTCGGCGGCAACACCGTGGTGCTGCATCAGGCCGAGCAACTCGGTCAATTGAACCTCGCTGATCGCCCGGTCGCCAAGGTCGAGGATCAGCCGTGCGCCACTGAAAAAGGCCTGGTTTTGGGACAACTGTCGCTCGAGTTGCTCCACCAGCGAACCCCACTCGGCGGTGTCATCGAATCGCATCCGCAGGCCGTCGCGCCCGCCTTTGATGCTGATCAGGTCGCTCATGCCCCTGTGCCTGATTTGAACGGAAGAAAGTTCATGAATTATA
>CAIRDL010000610.1 GCA_903877345.1 uncultured Oscillochloris sp.
AGCGAAGCGTCCCGGCGATGATGATGCACACCGGGACGCTTCGCTGCGCTCAGCGTGACATGTGTGACAGGGTGACTTTTGCTCTATTGCAGGAAAAGCTTAAAAATAGCGGTGGTATCCGTGGATTGCTGATGGAATGAACCACGGATAGCACGGATAGCACGGATAGAGCAAGCCTCTTGGAACCGTAAAGAGGAGTCAAGGCTTTAGCCGGCTGAAGCCTTGACTCCTCTTCACACCCTGGATAGGCTTGCTGTAGTCCTGTCGCGGCAAATCTGCAATCTACAATCTGCAATCTGCCTTAGCGCCAGCCCCGCGCACTCGTGAGCGTATTCCCCAACAGCCCCAGCAAAACCCGCCCAGCGCCGTGATCCTCGAAGCGGGCGCGCTCGAACCATTGAACCGTGACCACAACCCCTGGGGCGATCTCTTCAGACTGCGGGGGCGAGATGGGCTGCCCGAAAAGAGCCAAATTCTCGGCGTAGCTCTTGCCAGCAACCCGGTCGAACTCAAGGCCATTGGCCCGCCAGTAACTCAGGAAAACCCCGCAGATGGACTGGCCTGTGGTGGGGAAGGCAAGACAACCGGGCGTGTCGCCGGTCTTGGGAAAGGTAAACCAATCGCGCCCCGTGGCTTGCAGCACCGCATCGCCAATACGGCTCAGTAGGACGTTGTAGGGCGGCGCGTTTTCGGGGTGAAACTCGAAGCGGTGACGCTCAAAATACTGCACGGTGTAAGCGCGCCCATCCTGACCATTCTCGCTATACTCTTCGCTGATTGGGTAGCCAAAAATGCGTAAACCGCCCTGCGCCGTCCAGTAGCGCAAGAACTCGCCGCGTAAGCTGTGGCCGGTCTCAGGGAAAAAGCGCACCTTCGCCGACAGCGTCGGTGGGGCTATCGGCGCAAAGGCGGGCGGCGCATTGCCCGTGACGGGGGCGGGTGCAGGCACCGGCGTGGGCGCGGGCGTGGGCGGCGGGGTCGCCAGCGGACAGCCGGTGTAGTTCGACGCCAGTTGCACCGCCCGCAGCACGTTCAGGCGCCCGTAGCCATACTCGGGGTCTTTGCCGGGGGTGCCACGGTCATCAGCGGTAGCTTCGAGGATGCAGCCTACGTCGTACCACCCCAGGTCGCTTCGCAGCGTGAGCACAAGCGCCGCCGCGCCCGCAACATAAGGACTCGAGAACGAGGTGCCGTTGGGCGGGCCATAGCTGTCGCCCGGCAGCGTCGTCCAAAGGCCGACGCCGGGTGCCGCCAAATCAACGTAGTCGCCGGTGTTCGAGAAGCCGGTCAGCCCGTCGCCGGGGGCAGTGGCTCCGACGGCGACGACTTCGGGATAGGCCGCCGGGTAGTTGGGCTTGTTGTCAGTGGCCCGCTCATTGCCCGAGGCCGCCACCACCACAATGCCTTTGTCCAGCGCGTACTGTACGGCCTCGTGCAGCGTTTGACTTTCATCGCTGCCACCGAGGCTCAGATTGATCACCCGCGCCCCGTTGTCGGCGGCCCAACGGATACCCTCCGCCACCCCCGCGTCGTTGCCCATCCCGCCACTACTGAGGGCTTTCACCGGCAGAATCTGGCATCCCCAGCAGAGGCCAGCGATGCCTGCGCCATTGTTGCCGTGGGCGGCAATCAGGCCCGCCACCGCCGTCCCGTGGCCGTTGTCGTCGTTCGCGTCATTGTTACCGGCAAACACGTTGTAGCCCGGCAGGACTTTGCCCGCCAAATCGGGATGGCCGCGATCAACGCCAGTGTCAACCACTGCGACAACGATAGCCCCGCCGGTGGTGATGTCCCACGCCTCGGGGGCTTGGATGACCGGCAGCGCCCATTGCTGCGGATAGACCGCGTCGTTCGGCACCCGGGCCAGTTTGCGCTGATAGTTCGGCTCGGCATAAACCACCGCAGGGTCGGCGGCAAGTTGGGCGGCGGCGGCAATCAGATCGGTGTTAGGGGCGAGTTGGAGCCGGTAGACCGGTATGGTGCGGGCGATGGGCGTGGCGGCGTGCGCCCCGATGGCGATAAGTTGCGACCCAAGGCGCGTCGTCCCAGTCCAAAGGCGTGTCCACTGCGGGCTACCGTCAGACGCCAGCGCGACGCCAGGGCGCAGGCGCACCAAGAGTTCGCCGGGAACTGCGTTGGGGCGGGCCGTGGCAGCAGCAGGAACGGGCATACCAAGGGCCGCCAAGCTCATCACGAGGGCCAACAGAAGCAGGGCCAAGCGGTGGAACACGAGGGTTTCCTTTGGGGGCAACGGACGATGCGACGCCGAGGCGATCATACCACGCGGGTGCCGTAGGAACAACTTCCGTTGCGCTTCCTGGGCCGGGGCTGTATAATCGCCGCAGCGTTGTGCCGCACCAATTGCGCTTCCTTATGTCACTGCGAACCCTTCAGGGCAAACTCATCGCCTCACTGTTGCTCGGCCTCGCTGTCGTCATCGGCATCGGCCTCGCCAGTGATGTGCGTGCGGTGGGCCGCGACCTCTTGACCTTTCAATGGGGCTTGCTTCCGGCGATCCTCGGCTTCACCGCTTTTAACTACTTGCTACGCTGGCTAAAATGGGCCTATTACCTGCGGCGTTTGCATTGTGACGAACGAGTCGGGCAGCTCGACAGTGGGCTGATCTTCATCGCAGGCATGGTCATGGCAGTGACGCCGGGCAAACTCGGCGAGGTCTTCAAGGCGTATCTGCTGCGACGAGTCAACGGCACGCCTGTCACCCGTTCGGCCCCGATTATCTTGGCCGAACGCCTCACCGACGGGCTGGCGATGCTGCTGCTGATGGCGCTGGGTCTGACCCTCTACCCGCCCGCCCGCCCCGTTTTCGCCCTCCTCGTCGTTGGCACATTCATCGGTATTCTCATCCTGCAATACCGAGGTCTTTCCCTCGCCATCATCGCCAACCTTGCCCGTCTGCCCCTCGGCAGCAAGCTCGCCCCGCGTCTCCTCTCGATCTACGAAAGCACCCGCGAACTACTCGCTTGGCGCGTCCTGCTGGTCTCAACCCTGATCAGCGTCGTGTCGTGGGGCAGCGAGTGCGTGGCTTTCTACTATGTGCTGGTGGGCGTTGGCAGTGCCGGCACGCCGCTGCTGCTGCTCCAGGCTACCTTCATCTTCGCCGCAAGCACGTTGTTTGGGCTAGTTTCCTTTTTGCCGGGCGGCCTTGGGGTGAGCGAAGTGAGCAGTGTGGGCCTGTTGATCGCGTTGGCGCGGGCGACGACAGCAGGCGCAACCACCGCCACAATCCTGATCCGCTTCTGCACGCTCTGGTTTGGCGTGTTGCTCGGCCTCCTGGCCCTGACATGGTTCGGGCGACGCTACGGCACAGGCGAGGCAGGCGGGCCGACGCAGGATTCAATTGAAGCCCTTGGCTGATCAGGAGACTCTATGACTTCTATTTTTACACGCATTATCAGTGGTGAAATCCCGGCAGCGAAGGTCTATGAGGACGCGCTGACCCTGGCGTTTCTCGACATCAACCCGGCGTCACGCGGCCATACTTTGGTCATTCCAAAGGCTGAATTGCCTGGTCTCCTCGACTTGCCGCCTGACCTCGTTGCGGCAATGGCTCACGCAACCCAGACGGTAGCGCAAGCGCTGATGACGGCGCTCAAGCCCGACGGTTTCAATATTCTGCAGAACAACGGCCAAGCGGCGGGCCAAGTGGTTTTTCACTATCACATTCACATTATTCCCCGTTGGGCGGGCGACCGGGCCGTGGGCTATTGGAAGCCCGGCAGCGCAACCGCCGACGAACTCCGGGACTTGGCGGCACTGATTACCGCTGCGGTCAGCAAGGCAGGCGCATGAGCGCCCACGACGAGGTTACGCGTATGCCTGACTCCTTGCTCTTCGTCAGCGCGGCCCGCGACCAAGGCTACAGCGTCCACGCGGCGCAAGCGGCCCTGGCGGCGGTGTTGGCACGCTTGGCCGAACATGACATTACGGTGCGGCGTTTCTACATTTATCGCACCGGGGAAGGCGCTGTGGGCGGTGGTGAAGGAACCACCAGCGAAACGCCGGGTCGCCCGCGCCTGTTGCTGGCCTTCCAAAGTGCCGACACCGCGCTCTCCTTCGCCCAAGGGGCCGGTCTCGGCAATTCCCCGCGCCTGATCGCCCTGAGTCTCAGCCAAGCACTCGCCGCGCTGATCCAGCGCAATACCATCAGCGCCCTGCTGATTGCCGCCGAAGACGATCCCGCCATTACGCCGAATGGCTTACCGCCCGGACTCCGCATCGAGCGCGCCACGCTGATCGAGTTGCTTGCGGGAGTGACGCCGTAGGTGGCAGATTTTAGATTGCAGCTTTCCCGCAGAAGGAACGCTGTCACCCTGAGCGGAGCGAGGATCCCGACCGGGATGCTCGCTCCGCTCAGCATGATAAGACGCCGCACAGCCCATAAAAAACGTAGGGTGCGGCTTGTAGCCGCACCCTACGAACGAACTGGCCGTTGCGAAGCCGCGCCTAATACAGGAACATCGGCTTACCGACCAGGTGGGTAAAGCGGGGCCGGTAAATCTCGGTATCGTAGAGGTCGGGCACATCAACGCGCTTGACACCCTTGATACAGGTATCAACGAGGACAGTGGTGTAGACGCCGTTCTGGAGGGCGACCATCACGCCGTTGCGCCCCTTTTCGAGCTGTTGCACCGCCAGGGTGCCGTAGGACGAAGCGACCATGCGGTCGAGGGAGTCAGGGGCACCGGCGCGCATCAGGTAGGCGAGTTGCTGATTGACGACATCCACCCCGGTGATCTTTTTGACGGCCTCACCGACAATCTGGCCGATGCCGCCCAGTTTCTTGTGGCCGTAGGCATCTTCCTGCCCGTACTCAATCACTTGGCCGCCGAGCATGCTGGCACCCTCGGAAACGACCAAAACGGCGTAGTGGCTGGGGTTGGCCTCGCGATCTTCGATGATTAGCCGGGAAACGCGCTCGATATCGAAGGGCACCTCGCTGATCAGCACCCGGTCGGCATCCGACAAGTAGGCCGAAATCAGCGCCGTCTCGCCTGAATTGCGCCCGAAGAGTTCAACCACCGCGATACGCTCGTGGCTCCCGGCGGGGGTTCGCAGGGCGTTGATGAACTCGACACTGCGGGTGACGGCGGTGCTGAAACCGATACAGTAATCGGTGCCGAAGACATCGTTGTCCATCGTCTTCGGGATGGCAATCACGCGCACACCCTCTTGGTGCATCCGCACGCCATAACTCAGCGTGTCATCGCCCCCGATGGGGATGAGGGTGTCAATGCCGAGGTGTTCAAGCACCCTCAGCACATGGGGCGTACAGTCGGCAAGCAGTTTCTCGCCCTGATAGGCGAATTTGCCCTGGAGGAAGGCGGGCATCCCCGCCTCTTTGACCCGCCCGGGGTGGGTGCGCGACGTGTGCAGATGGGTTCCGCCGTAGCGGTCAATCGTACGCACGTTGGCCGGAGTGAGGGTCTCCACACACTCTTTGCTGCCCTCCGGGTCGTCGAGATTGTAATTGAGCAGGCCAGCCCACCCTCGCCTGATGCCGATGACTTCCCAGCCATTCGCGGCGGCGCGGTTCACCACTGCCTTGATCGCCGGATTGAGGCCGGGTACGTCGCCGCCGCCGGTCAGGATACCGATACGCATAGGGACTCCTTCTCCAATACTCACACCAACTGGACAAAGCGCTGCGTCTAGCCTTTGCGCGGGTGCCATATGCTAATTATAGCCGTAAGGTATGTTTCAGCCAAATCGGGGCGGTGGGTACCGTTACGCTTACGTTTGCCGCAGCACGCCTGATGGGCAGACCCGCTCAAGCCAAAGAATGCCCGCCACCCCAACGGCGGCGAAAGCTCCGGCGACAAGGTAAGCTTCGATGGGCCGCGCCTGGGTCAGATAGACTCCGACCAAGCCGCACGCCCCCGCGATGAGGTAGCAGGTCAGCACCGCCTCGCGCCGCGTAAGGCCCAAGGCGTGGAGCCGATGCGAGAGATGGTCTTTCCCTGCAGTGGTGAACGGGTTGACCCCCCGGCGCAGGCGGGCGGTGCAGACGAGGCAGGTGTCGAAGATCGGTACGGCCAACACGCAGAGCGGCACCATCCACGTGACCAGCGGGACGTTGGAGGGGAAACGCAGCTTGATCGCGAGGGCGGCGAGGATGAAGCCAATGAAGAGGCTGCCCGTGTCGCCCATGAAGATCGTCGCGGGGTTCAAGTTGTAGCGCAAGAAACCAACGCAGGCTCCGAGCAGGGCCGCCGCCATCGCCCCGACGAGCACTTGGCGCGGCTCGTTCATGCCAGCCAAGAGCAGAAAGAAGGCCGCCGCGACCGTCGCGATCCCGCCGGAGAGCCCGTCCATGTTGTCGAGGAAGTTGATCGCGTTGGTGATGCCAACGACCCAAACCACGGTCAGCGCCCAGTTCAGTTCTTCTTGGGGGAACAGTTGGATCTGGGTGCCACCAAGGAGCAGCACCAGCGCTGCTAGGGCTTGGCCGCCCAGTTTCGTCACCGCCCTGAGCCCCCAATGGTCGTCGGCAAGCCCGAAGAGCGAGACGAGCGTCGCCCCGACCAAGATCGCCACCAACTCGCGGATGTAGGCCCGGTCGCCGAGCAGCAGCAAGGCGGCCACAAAGCCCACATAAATCGCCGCGCCCCCCAGGAGCGGCACGGGCGCGGCGTGGCTATCCCGCGTGCGTGGCACGGCCACGACACCCACGCGCAGAGCGACCCGGCGGGCTAGGGGCGTCGCCACAATAGAGAAGGTGAGCGCCACGAGGGCGATCAGGGCGATCTGGATCACGCTACTTGCCCCCACGGACGCGCTCGAAGAGTGCGAGCAGTTGTTCGGCTTGGGCAATGGTCTGTTCGCTGCCAGTTTGGCCGCGTAGTTGCGTGATCAGGCGTTGGGTTTCGGCAATCGCCTCAGCGTACTGCACCGTGTCGCTCAGCACAATGCTGTAGTTGCGGCTATAGGTCGGGTTGAGCGGCTGGAGTTCGACCGCACGACGGTACGCTGTGACCGAACCGGCGACATCACCGTTACGCACCGCCAGAAGGCCCGTAATCGTCTGGTAGATGGCGACTTGGGCGCGCAAGGCGGTGACATCGGTGCCGTTCTGCGCTGCGGTGGCGAGGTCGGCCTCTTGGGTTGTGGCGATGCCCGCATAGGCGTCGCGCAGTTTCAGCAGCAGATCCGACCGTGGTTTGAGATCGGTCGCGATGTTCTCGATGCTGTTGTTCAGGGCATTAGGGTTATGACTAAGCGCATCGAGGTAGACCGTGGTCGCGGCATCGAGATCCTTCTCGATTTGCCGCGTGAGGTCGCTGATACGGACATAGGTGTCGAGATATTTCGGGTCGAGCGTCCGTGAATGTTCGAGCAGCGTGCGGGCCTGCTGGTAGTAGTCGGTCGCCTGCGCTTGGTCGCCTTTGGCGGTAGTGTAATTGCCCAAATCAACCAGCACGCTCGTCTGTTCGTTGAGCAGCGTGACATCCTGCGGGGCAATCACCGCCACCTGTTTGTACCAGTCGAGGGAGGTGCGGAGCCGTTCGGGGTCATTGGCCCAGCGATACCAGTAGCTGTTGAGGCGTCCCAGAT
>CAIRDL010000611.1 GCA_903877345.1 uncultured Oscillochloris sp.
AATCTAAAATATAAAATCTACAATCTACAATCTAAAATCTACAATCTAAAATCTACAATCTACAATCTACAATCTACAATCTACAATCTACAATCTACAATCTACAATCTACAATCTACAATCTACAATCTCAAAGTGGCGCGGCCACGGCATCGTGCGCCGGTTCGGCAGCCCAAGGCCGCAGGATGAGGGCCGCACCGATGGCAATCAGGATGACGAGCGGCACCAAACTAAGCGGCCCGGTGAGACCGAGGGCCATGCCGAGGTTCCGGGCTATATCGCCCGAAGCCCAAGCGGGCAGCACATAGCCGAACCACGTGGCCCGGACGGTGTCGTGGGGGAACTGTTGGCTGGCTAGTGCCTCAAGCCAGACCAAGCCTACCGAGAGGGCGATCAGGATGAGCGTGGCGGTGCGGGCCAAAGGCCGCAGCCACAATCGCCCGACGAACCAAGCGGCAGGCAGCGCCAGGAAAGGGATGAGCGGCACGATGTAGCGCGGCCCGGCGGCGAATCCGCCCCACCACATCGCCGACGAGCCGTAGAAGAGCAGCAGCGCCAGGCTTACGAGGAGCAGCACGCACCACTCGGCGCGGTGTTGGCGGGTATGCCACCAGCTTACGAAGCCGGGGAGTGCCAACAGGAGCCAAGGTGCCCGCACAAACAGCCCCCGGAATTGGCCGAAGGTCAGCCCCCAGAGCGCCTCGGCGTGTGGGTAGGTAATGCTCATAAAGCCGGTGGTATGTTGGTCTTGCCAGAGGGCCGAGTGGGCGTAGCCGATTGGCAGCGGCGTGCCAAAGGCGACGAGGTCGTAGACGACGAGGAGCAGAACGGGGAGCGCACCGCCGAGAACGAGCGGCAGAATCCAGCGTGGGCCGCGCCGAACTAAGGCGTAGACGCCGATGACGGCACCGGCGAGGGCCACGGGGTACTCGCAGATCACGGCCCAGCCGAGGAGCAGCCCGCAGAGGAAGCCCCGCACCACGGCGGGCTGACCCGCTTCAGTGGTGCGGGGCCAAGCCACGAAGAAGGCACCGAAGAGGAGGGCGGCCACGATCTGATGGCTGTAGAAGTTCCCGGCGTAGGGTGCGGCAGAGGTGCCGAGTCCATACGCCAGGGTGCCCAGCGCAGCCACACCGGGGGGAACGGCGAGCCGCACGAGGGCCGCGTAAAAGAGTACGCCAAGCGCCGCCGCAGCGGTCGCCACAATCACAAGGGTCAGCACGTACTGAGTAAGAGCGAAACGGAGTTTCGTGGGCGGGAGGCCGGAGCCGTCGGGGCGGAGCGTCGGGGCGAAGGCGTCGCCGCTACTGACGGCCTGGAGCCGCTGACGGAGCGCTGGCAGATCAAGAATTGGCCGCAGCGCCAGATAGACTGGCAGCGCTAAGAAGGAGAGACCCGGCGGCTTGTCGGTGTACGTCCGCCCTTGATAGAGCGCGTAATCGCCCGTGTTCGCCACATAGCGGTCAATTGTGACCGTGCGGTCATCGCCCAGCGCCAGCACCAAATCCAGCCGCGAGTTCTGGTTCCAGTCGGCCCAGCGCGGCAGCACATAGGCGTAGCAAATCAGCAGGAGGGTAAAAAGCAAACTGGCGCGGCGCATAAGCGCTCTCGTTCCTTGTAGAGACGCAAGATGTTGCGTCTCGACCGCAGATTGCGTCTCTACAAGGAACCGTACTAGTGCCCCCTAACGAGCGCCTAAATGCACACGCAAAGGCAGATGAAGCGGTCACGGCGCTACGGCGCGTACGTAAAGGGTGTAGGTTCCGGCTTGGTACGCGATGCGATAGGACTGCGTGAGCGTCGCGGGCGGATAGATCCCGACCCACGCGCCAAATGCGCCTACCACTACGTAGGCCGGTTGTTGGGCGAGACCGTCGTAAACGAGGGCGGGGCCGGCCAGCCACGTGTCGCGCACTGCCGTGTCAAGCAGTTCAATCGGCGGGTAATGGTAGCGATGGTCGGTCAGCAGGCCCAGTTCTGGCTCCCATGTTTCGATGATGGTTGCGGTGGGCACGTTGGCGTTGAGATACGCCGCCATGCGCTGGGCGCTATCGTCGGGCTGCATCACCCCACGGGCGGTTAGAGCGAGAGGCAGGGCGATTACCACGGCGGCGTAGAGGCCGACACCCCAGGCGAGCGCAGGCCAACGCTGTGCTCGCAGCCAGCCGACGAGATCGGCGAGGAGCCGGGCGGTCGCTAGGGCACCAAAAGCGACGACGGGCAGAGCGTAGCGCGGCCAGCCGAGGGAAACAACGTACCAGCCGAGCCACAGGGTTGGAATGAGCACTGCGGGGAGTTCGGCAAAAGCCGTTGGCGTGCGCAGCCGGCAGCGCCAGAGTCCAACGGCAAGCGCGGGGGCGAGCAGCATGCCAAAGGGTTGCGCCAAGTAGCGGAGGGCACGCACACTCGCCTCCCGATCAAAAACAAAGATCGCACCGCCGGCGGCACGGCGCGTTTGGGCGAGATTAGCCGCGAAGCTGCCGGGGCCGAGAAATTGGAGTTGCACGAGTGTCCAGAGACCGAAACAGGCACACGCGATGATGACTGGCAACAGGCGTAGCGCCCAACCGCCAGTCTTGTAGTAGCGCCAATCGAGGAGCGCCGCTACGACGAGGGCGGGTGGCACAATCAGCACAAACTGGTTTTTGGTGACGAGCGCCAAGCCAAAGAGCAGGCCCGTCACGGCGGCACGCCACCAAGCTCGAGGCTCCGCCACGGCCCATGTCCATGCCAGGGCACCGAGGAAGAGGAAGGCGCTGCCGGGCACTTCACCAAGCACCTGCCGCCCATACTCAACGAAGCCCTCGAAGTTCAGGGTGCGCGAGGCGAGCAGCAGCAGCAGTGCGAGCAGCGCCACCGTCGTGCCGTGGAGCCGCCGCGCCAGGGCGTACCCCGCCGCAAGGGCCACCAGCAGATAGGCCACAATCACCAAGCGGCCCTGGAGCAACCCGACCCCAAAGAGTTGGAACACAGCGGCAATCGGTAGCATCACCGTTGGCCCGACGCCCACCGTTGGCCCGTAGTAGCGGTAGCCTTCACTGCTGATGTCGGCGTAGACGCCGTGCTGCACCAGGGTTTTGGGTACGTGCAGATGGGAACCTTCGTCGAACCAAGTGCGCGGCGCGTATGGCAGGTTGATGCAAGCCAGCAGCAGCGTCAGCGCGACGAGGCTGATGAGGGCGACGCGCTGCCACGGCCAGGCGAGCGCGACACGTTTGGACACGGTGGCAGTTTGTGGCTCAACCATTGCGCCTCCTTACTTACGGATGGTGCGTTGAAGCGTTGGCTTCGACAAGCTCAGCCAACGGACGCAGGCTGAGCTTGTCGAAGCCAGCGCTTGTACCAGAAGACTTACTTTAGGGACGTGGGAATTCTTAAGCATCCCGGCGACATGTCATGCTGAGCGAAGCAAAGCATCTCTCCCATCCTCCTGAGAGACCCTTCGCTTCGCTCAGGGTGACATGGTGCCGGGATGGGATGATTGAGAAGATCGGCTTCCCTTACGGACTCCTAAACCTGACCCCTGACCCCTGATCCCTGAAACCTGATACACCGTTGTCGCCCCAGCGCGGAAGACGGGTACCAGCAGCGGCGAGGTCGCCGGATCGAACGCGCCCAGCGCACGTTCCTCCGCACTTTGGATGAGGTAGGTCACACCGTAGCGAGCCAGCAACGCCTGACGTTCCGCCTCGGTTGTGTCGGCGCTGAAGAAGGACGCCACGGCCTGCTGCTTCGCGTAAAAGTTCGCCGTCTGCGCCCAATGGCCCAGAACCGTGCGGGCGTCGCTGTAGACGGGGACGAATTGGCCGAGCGTCAAGCCGCTTAGCACCACATCGGCGCGGGTGGTTTGCTGGCCCAGCCAATGCAGGGCCGCTTCGTCGTCACGGGCCAGCGAATAGGGGGCCGCGTGGCGACTAAGGTCAAACGCCCGCCAACTCAGCAGATAGACGCTGGTGGGAATGACCGCGATGAAGAGCAAGAGCGGCAGGGCGCGGGCGAAACGCGGGCGGGCGGCGGCGAGAGCGGGCATGGCGCGGCGGTGCAGCCAACGCACGGCCACGAGGCTGACCGGCACTTGCCAAGCGGTGAGCATGTGGATTTGGAAATCGGTGGGGATGTAGAGGAGCAGGCCACCGACGCCGAGCCAACTGACGAGGAAGAGATCGGTGTCGCTCGCTTCAGCCAAGGCGCGGCGCAAGCGTGCGCGGCGACCGGGCCTGATGAGGGCATCGAGCAGTGCGACGAGAACGAGCAGCAGCGGCACGCCCATTAGCAGCAAGAGATGCAGGGGCGGCGGCGTGAAGACGCCCGCGTTAGCGAATTGGGCCAGCACCTCGCGCCACAACGGGTCGCCACGGGTGAGCCAGGTGAAGTAGAGGGGCGGCGGCAGCGCGACGAGGCCGAACGCCAACAGGGCGAAACCAGCGAACCAGGGGAGGCGTCGGTCGCGGAGCAGCATCAGCAGGAGGGCACCGGCGGGCACGAGGGTGATGATCAGCAAATCGTAGGCGTGCTGTAACGTCAGGAGGAGCGCCAGGGCTGCGGTGACGACGATGAGGAGTATCCGCCGTTGTTGGCGCAAGGCCGCTAGGTAGGTCAAAAAGATGGCGAGGATCAGCGTCGTAGCAACCGTGAAATGCGGGAAGGCCGTCAGGATAAAGAGCGTGTTCGGTTCGGCGACATAGAGATCGAAAGGAAACGGCACATCGGCAAGACCCTGAGCATATTTCACCGCTACCCAGACCCAGCCGAACCCCGAGCCGAACACCAGCACCAGCAAGGCGTTGCGTCGTTCGGCCTGATCGCGGGTAAAGCGCAGGCAGACCCGGTCGAGCACCAACAGCAAGGCGGCACCCGCCAGCACGCGCACCGCATGGAACAACGGAATCGTCCCCCAACCGGTCGCCGCCTGCACCCGCCCGACGACCAACCAGAGCAGGTTGAAGAGCGCGGGGGCGTTCGGTTCGGCGGTCATGCGGTTCGGCACCAACCACGCGGTACGGTGGTCGCGCAGCCACGCAAAGTACTGCGCCGTGTCGGCGACACCGTAGATAATGCCCTGAAAGTGGCGGTCGGCAGGCTCGGTGAGGAGCGCCAAGAGCAGCGGGAGGCTAGTGAGGAGGAGTACCACACCGATGAATCCGGCAAGCCGCCAGTGCGCCGCCAACGCCCGACGGGCGGCGGTGGGACGCGTCGTAACGGCTTGCGAGGTGGCCATTGGGCTAAAACCTTCCCACTTGCTGCAACAGAGCCAAGTACTGGAGATAGCGTTGCATCGTTGCGCCATCGCGCCGTAATGCGAAGAGTACGGGCGCGCCGATGACGCGCATGAGGCCCGCCAAGGTCAGCACGGCTTTGTACTGGGCCGTGACGTGCGCGCCGTAGTGTTTGCGGAAGAACTGCACCCGGCTACGGAAGAGGCGCAGAAAGGTCTGGTGCGGCACCCGTTGGGCGCTTCCGCCCCAGAGATGGGTCGCCTCAACGTCGGGCAGAAAATAGCTCTTCCAGCCCGCTTGGTGCAGCCGATAGCAGAGGTCAACCTCTTCCGTGTACATAAAGAACTGCTCATCGAAAAGGCCGATGTGGTCAATCACCGTGCGCCGCAGGAGGAGACAAGCGCCCATCAGCGCCTCGACCTCGCGCAGATCGTCCATCGCCCAGTGGGTCAGTTTGTAGTGACCGAAGACCGGATGACGCGGCAAAGCCCGGTCAAGCCCCAGCGTCGTCCAGAGTTCAGTCTGGACGGTCGGGAATGAAGTGACGGAGCGCTGGAGCCGCCCATCGGCGTAGCGCAGCCGTGGCGCAACGGCACCGGCTGCGGGGTGAGCATCCATAAAGGCGACTAACCCATCAACGGTGCCCGCGTGAACGAAGGCGTCGGGGTTGAGCAGCAGCAGATAGCGGCCCTGCGCGACCGCCGCGCCCTGATTATTAGCCCGACCAAAACCCACATTCGCCACATTGGTGATCAGAATGACCTCAGGAAAGCGGGCGCGTAGCAACTCGGCGCTGCCATCGCCGGGGCTGTTATCCACAACAATCACCTCAAAGCGATTGGCCTGCACGGTCGCATAAAGGCACGCCAGCGCCTGCTCCAACAGGTCGCGAGCGTGCCAATTGACGATGATGACCGAGAGGTCTAGGCTGGTCACGGCCCCACCAAGGCCCGACTGAAGGTGATTGACTCAACGAGCGGCGTCAGACTGGTGTCGGTGGTGGCGAGGTTCAGGCGATACTGGATAAAGCGGTTCGGCGCGGTGAGGGCGGAGCCGCTCGTGGCGACTGTCCAAGCACTCCAGGTCAGGCCATCAGACGAGGTACGCACCTCCACACTTAGGCTCGTGCCGGTGGGCAGCGTCGCCAACCAACTCGTGCGCGTCCAGTTCACTGTCGCACCCGCATCAAGGGCACACGAGGTGAAACTGCCACTGGTGGCGTAGGGCGGCACCACGCGCAGGGCGTCAAGTTGGAGTGCCGGGGCGCTGCCACTGCTGTAAGAGGCGTAGACGTAGAGGGGCGGGGCGGCGGCAATGCTGTGCGTGGCGCGGAGCGTGTCGTCAATCCAGTAGCGCACCTGATCCTGTCCGTTCCCCAAGCTGCTCCATTCGATGCGGTAGCGGTGACGACCACTGGGCAGCGGGCCGAGGTCGGTTCGTACTTCGCTGCTATTGTTGTTGGTGCGGGCAAACAGGTTGGTGCTGCTGTTGATCGTACTGAAGATGAAGTAGCGGTTCGCCTCGAAATCCAAGCTCGCGAAGCCTAGGTGCTGCCACGGCCCGGCTCCAAACTCAACCACGCCTTCTAGGGTGCGCGTGGTAAAGGTGGCCTGCGAATGGAGAAAAGCTCCGTTGGGGTTGCTGATGAGGGTGGCACCACCGCTGAAGCTCGGCGCGTAACTGCCGCCATTCCAAGTGCCACTCGCCCATTGAGCGCTGGCGAGGGTCGGCCCGGCGAAGTCATCGCGGAAGGCTCCATCAAGGCCAAGCGCTCCATCGCCGGTGCTGGTCGCCAGCGTGCCATCAGCCACCACACACGCTGCCTGGAAGTCGGCCAAGGTGCTGTGCGTCACGTCCACCAGTGGCACTGGCGTGCTGGTTGCGGTTGGTGGTAGCGGCGTACTCGTTGTGGTTGGTAGCACCGGCGTGTTAGTCGCGGTCGGCAACACCGACGTGGCGGTTGCGGTTGGCAAGGGCGTCGGATAGGGCAAGGTCGCGTCCACGCGGGCCAAGGTGATCGCCTCGACGAGCGGGGTCAAACTACTGTCGGTGGTGGCGAGATTCAGGCGGTACTGGATGAAGCGGTCGGGTGCGCTGAGCGGTACACCGTTGGCAACGACCGTCCAAGCACCCCAACTGAGGCCATCGGGCGACGTGCGAACCGCAACGGCTAGACTCCCACTCGTCGGGAGGCTCGCCTGCCAGTTCACACCCGTCCAACGCAGGCCACTACCCGCATCAAGGGCACACGAGGTGAAGCTGCCACTGGTGGCGTAGGGCGGCAAGACGCGCAGAGCGTCGAGTTGGAGTGCCGGGGCGCTGCCACTGCTGTAGGAGGCGTAGATGTAGAGCGGCGGAGCGGCAGCAATGGTGTGGGTGACGCGCAGTGTGTCGTCAATCCAGTAGCGCACCTGATCCTGCCCGTTCCCCAGACTGCTCCATTCGATGCGGTAGCGGTGGCGACCACTGGGCAGCGGGCCGAGGTCGGTCTGCACTTCGCTGCTATTGTTGTTGGTGCGGGCAAACAGGTTGGTACTGCTGTTAAGGGTACTGAAGATGAAATAGCGATTCGCCTCGAAGTTCAAGCTCGCGAAGCCCAAGTGCTGCCACGGCCCGGCCCCAAACTCAACCACGCCCTCCAAGGTTTGGGTGGCGAAGGTACCCTGTGAATGGAGAAAGGCTCCGTTGGGGTCGCTGATGAGGGCCGCACCACCGTTGAAGCTCGGCGCGTAACTGCCGCCACTCCAGGTGCCACCCGCCCATTGGCTGCTGGCAAGGCTCGGCCCGGTGAAGTCATCGCGGAAGGCTCCGTCGAGACCAACCGCCCCATCGCCAGTACTGGTCGTCAGGGTGCCATCAGCCACCGTGCAGGCCGCTTGGAAGTCGGCCAGCGTGCTATGCACCGCGCTTGGCGGCGGGGTTGGCGTGTTCGTTGCCGTCGGCGGTGCGGAAGTACTGGTCGCCGTTGGCGGGGCGGGCGTACTGGTCGCCGTTGGCGGCAGTGGTGTGCCGGTTGCTGTAGCCGTGGGGAGCACTGGCGTGGCGGTGGCGACCGGCGCGCTGCCCACATTGCCCCCGCCAAAGTTGTCGAGCAACGTGTTGTTGGCGCTGATCATCCAGAGGCCCAACGCACCGCCGTTGGCGAACGACGGCCATGTGCTCACGCTGCGTGAAGCCAGCGCGACCCCATTGCGGTAGACCGTGACCGTGCCATCAGCGCTGGCGCGGGCACCAAATTGATCACCCGCGACAAACGTCACCGGGATTGCCGCCCCATATTGCACCCAGCCCTGGCCGTTGTCGAACGTCCAAACTTGGATGCTGCTAGAGGCTGGATGGTACAGAATCTCGATCACCCCAGCATTCCAGCTGTTGGCCGCCTGGGCTTTCAAAAGCAGATCGATCTCACTCGCCGCAGGCGCAACTGCGGTCAGCGTGACATAGACCTCCTGATCAGGGCCAAAGGCGTTAGCCCAGTAGATGTCGCCATCGCCATTCACCCCAAGCGTATTCCCGGTGATCGCGTAGCTTTGCGGTGAGCCTAGCCACGTTGCCCCGATTGCGCCATTGGTGCGCTCAAAAAGGTCAAGTTGGGCGCTGGTCGGAAAATTCACCGTCCCGGTCGCCGGGGTGTTCGTCGGCGTCATCGGCCCTGCAGTGGCGGTCGGCGGAGCGGGCGTGAACGTCGCGGTTGGTGGGGCGGGCGTGCCGGTGGCGGTCGGCGGAGCGGGCGTGAACGTCGCGGTCGGTGTCGCGGGCGTGCCGGTCGTTGTCGGCGACGTGGGGAGATACGTTGCCACAAAGCTGTGATTGCCGGACGCCACACTGAGGAAGGCGAGATTTTCGCCCTTAACCTGCTGCATGACCGGCGTGATTGGGCTGCCATCAACCGTAACCGTCTGGAGGCTCAGCCCGTTGTAGCTCACCGGCAAGAGGGTGGTGAGGTTGACCCCGGCGGTTGCTGGCCCGCTAAGGTTGAAGGCCAAAGTGCGGTTGTTCCCATTCCAGACGAGATTGCTGTAATTGGCTCCGTAGCGCGTCTCGACGAAATTGAGCCAACGGTCGGCGTTCCAGACCGGCACGCCCAGACTATTCGCGTAGTCAACCGTTCCTTCAGCCCAGAGTTGCGCGTTGCCCCAGTAGTAGTCAACGTGAAATTGAGTCATCAGCGCCGCGTAATCGCCAGCCTGACTCGCATCAATCAACTGACGCGAGACAGCTATCGCCCCGGGGGCTTGCAACCCATTGATGGCACCGCCAGCCTCGAAAACCAGTTGTTCATCAACCAGTTCTGTCAGTTGCTGGAAGACTGGGACAATCGTGCCATCGCTCTTGATAAAGCGCATCGGCTGACCGCTGCCCGTGATATAGCCGTAGGGCCAACTACTGTCTGGTTTGCGGAGCCAAGTGCCCCAATGGTAAAAATCGGTATCGAGGGCCATCCCATTGGCGGCGGCGATCTCTGCTGCTGTCGTCCAGCCTGTCCAAGTGACTTGGTGGTGGCGCACCGTGCGCGATTTGGGGCTTGGCAATCCGCGTAATGTCCACCAGTCGCTTGCGGTGGTATAGGCCGCACTCAGACTTGGTTGCGCCCCTGGGTGAATGCCGAAGGTGTGCCCCTGGCTCATCCAAGTTGTGACGGCAGACGGAGGCGGATCGGCGGCCTGCGTAATGTAGAAGGTGAGGCCAGCACCCCGTGGGCCAAGGCTGTCCAGCTCACGCTGATAATACGCGGTTGGGTTCGCGTGGGCGTCAGCGGTGAGAATCAACATCGTCTTGGCGCTGTTGGGGAAATACCAGAGGCGCGGCGTGGGCCGCAGTGTACTCAGCAAATCCGTTACGAGACGAGCAAACAGCCGTTGTTGCTCATCAGCTTGGGGGATCGGAATGCGGTCGCGGTCAATCCAGGGTTGCCCGCCGCCAGCGCTCTGGAAGAGATCAATCGTCCGCAGGATGCCGTCCCCATCAACATCCACATTGGCGTTGGCTGGGTTGCCTTGGCGCAACAGCACTACGTTGCGGGCCAAATCATAGAGGAAGGCCGCACTCCGACCGGCACCGTAGTTCGCCCGCACAACCGCAGGGTAACTGGTTGCCGTCGTAGCGTTGCTATAAAGTGTCGCGACCTTACTGGTACCTGCCAGGAGGGCGTAGCGGTCAGTCGCCCCGTGAATCTGGAGCGTCGCTGAAGTGAGACCCTGGCCGAGTCCGCCCGTATCAATCTGCACATAGCCGTCAGTGAGGGCGCTGGTCGCAGCGCCGAGGCCAAACAGATCGATAATCTGGCTGTCTGGCCGCATGGCGAGCAGCCGTCCGCCACCATTCACATAGGTGCGGAACATGGTTGCTTGGGCGCTGGTTAGCGGCGTTTCGGCAAGAATGGCCAGCTCATGGTTCGCCAGATCGGTCGCTGTCACCGCGCCGAGTTGGAGCACCTCAAAGCTGTTCAGCCCCTCGGCGCGCAGAATCTCGCCGAGGTAGAGGCCAAAGGGATTTGGCGCAGCACTGTTGACCACCAACAAGATCGGCTGGGCCGCACTGGCACGAGCGACCCCACTCAGACTAACAAGGCTCCCCACGGCCAGCACCAACAGCGTACAGATCGCCAACAACTTCGTGCAATGTCGTTTCATTCGCACCACCCCCGATTTACGGTGTAAAGGGCACAGCAAAACAGCTTAGATCACCGTCGGGTAACGGTCAGCATCGCACTGCGGGGTAAAGCCAGCCTAAATGGGGGGCGGGGGGAGGTAAAGCTTCTGTTAGTACGCCCACGAGCTTTCGCCACAGAAGAACACAGAAAGGCCCAGAACATTATCTTCTGTGCCTTCCTGTGGCCGTAGGAACCGAAGCGGCAAGCTTCCCATGCGTGAGTGTAGGGGTGGCTCGCGAGCCACCCCTACACTATTGGGGATGTGGCTCGCGAGCCGCCCCTACGTTATTGGGGATGTGGCAAGCGCCTGCGCCAACAGATCCTCCAACCGCCCGACGCTCTGCGCCCAATCGTAGCGCGCCACGGCC
>CAIRDL010000612.1 GCA_903877345.1 uncultured Oscillochloris sp.
ACCTGTCGAACTCGCCTCGGCACCTGTCGAACTCGCCTCGGCACCTGTCGAACTCGCCTCGGCACCTGTCGAACTCGCCTCGACAGGACGAAACATGAAAGGCAGGGCTCCGCGTATGACTGCTGTTCCCCAGTCCGTCACCCATACCGCCCACCGCATGACCATCCGCCAACTCACGCCGTTCTATGGGCAGCGTCAGGCGGTCAAGGCGGTGGATTTGGACGTGCGCGCGCAGGAAATCCTGGCGCTGATTGGCCCCTCGGGCTGCGGCAAGAGCACCGTGCTGCGCTGCCTCAACCGCATGCACGAGGCCATTCCCTACACGCGTGTCACTGGTACGGTAAAACTCGACGAGGTGGACATCTACCATCCCAAGCTTGATGCAACCTTGGTGCGGCGCAAGATCGGCATGGTCTTCCAACAGCCCATCGCCTTGCAGACCCGCAGCATTTACGGAAATAGCCCGTAAAGCCCAGGAGCTGTAGCCCTGGGAGCCGTCACGAGAATGTTGCCGTCGGTTTGCGCCTTGGTGGCCTCCGCGTAGCGGGTGAGGATCTGCGGGAGGCCAATGATCAGATACTGGTCGCCCCGATGGGTTGTCGCGAGGAGAGGATGGCCCCATAAGCGCGAGCTTTAACACCTGAACCATTAGGATGTTTTACACTTCCCGCTGCTCATTACTCGATTAGCCCCAATTCGCGGCCACGCTTGAGGGCTTGGGTGCGCGAGGCCACCCCAAGTTTCGCGTAAAGATTGTTGATGTGCTTTTTGACCGTGGCAAGGCCCACCAACAGTTGCTCCGCAATCTCTTCATTCCGCAGCCCCTCGTTGATCCAGCCAAGCACCTCAAGCTCGCGCCGGGTGGGCGGTTCAATCAGGCTGATCACAGGCCGCTTGCGGTTGGGCAGACGGGGTTTGGCGTCTGAAGGATCGGCGCTGGGAAAGGCTGCCAGGAGCGTCGCAACGTAAATCGCCAGCGGGTCGTCGGGTTGCAAGGCGAACTGGGCGCTGCAATCAGTGAGCAGCGTCTGGAGCGGTTCGCCCAAATCTACAAACATGCGAATGTAGCCCTCGGGGGCAGCGAGGGTCAGCGCACGGGTGAGCGCAGTTTGGGCACCGCTAGGATCACCGGCGGTGCGGGCGGCAAGGGCGGTGAGGGCGTAGATTTCGACCAGTGAAGCGCCGCGCCCCTGTACTTCGGCCAGGCCGCGCAGGCGGGCGAGCAAGCGGAGGGCTTCGGGTGCCCGGTTCTGCGCGATCCGCAGTTGGGCCAGCGCCAAGTAGTCCAGTTCTTCAAGATAGCTGAGCAGGCCAGCCGGGTCGAGGTGCCGTTCTTGATCCCAAGCGGCAGCCGTGGCGACTTCGCCAAGGAGCAAGGCGAGGCGGGCTTGTTCGGCTCCAAGCCAGTCGGCGAGGCGACGCACGCCGGTGGCGCGGGCGTAGGCGACGGCTGCCGCCATTGTGGTGCGGGCGGCGGTGAGCGCACCTCTGGCGCGTTGGACGCGGGCCAGGCCAATCGGCCCCATCAGCAGGATTTCGACATTCTCGCCTTGCTGCCCCAGACGCAGCCCATCGCGCAACAGCGTCTCGGCGGCATCCAATTCATTCCATTCGTAGCGCAACATGCCCAAGCCGACATAGGCAGTGCCAGCGACGGGCACAAGCCGTGCGGTCGCGCCTTCACGCCGGGGGTAGAGCGCGGCCCCACGGGCAATGGCGTCGGTGCAGGTCAGGGCGGCGCGATGGAGTTGTCCGGTGCGGGCGTGCAGTTCCGCCAATTGGCGCAGGGCGAAGATTGCGATGATGGGCATGCCGCCCGCCTGCCCCGCATTGGTGGCCTCGACAAACGCGGGCAGCGCTGCGGCGAGATCGCCCTGAAGATAGGCGGCGTTGCCAAGCATCAGGGCGACGACGGCGCGCACGAGGATGCTGTCATCGGGCAGAGCCAACAGCGCCCGACGGGCCAAATCCACCGTGCGTGCCGTCTCGCGGCGGAGGCCGGCAACGGTGGCGTGAACCGCCAGGGCTTCGCTGGCGAGATTGCGGGGCGTGTACGGGGCCGAAAACGGCGCGGGGAGGTCGGGGTCGCCCGCGTAGGCGGCTAAGGTGGCCTCAACGGCGGCCAAAGGGGCGACGGTCGCCTCGAACTGTCCGGCCAGCGCCCGCGCCCATGCTTCGATCAGGCTGAGGGCCGGGCGCGAGCGGATGACTTCGGGCGGCAGGGCAGCCAACCAGCCAAGCACTGTCGCCACCTCGCTCCGCAGCAGCAACGGGCGACCTTCACGCTCAACCAGCGCGGCGGCTTGATCAGAGTCGCCGGCGGCGAGGAAGTGGGCCACCGCCTCGACGGGCAACCCGGCGGCGGCGTACCAAGCGGCAGCGCGACGGTGCAACAGTGCCGGGCGCTCTGGCGTTTCGCGGCGCAGCCGTTCGCGCAGGAAAGCGGCGAAAAGCGCGTGGTAGCGATACCAATGCCGTTCCTCGTCCAGGGGCAAGAGAAAGAGGCCCGCCCGTTCAATCTCTTCCAGCAACGCCTGACTGGTGGCCCAGGCGTGTTCTGGTTCATTTTCAACCAATAACTGAGCGCAAAGCGGGGCGCAGAGTTGGTCAAGAATGGCCGTGGCGAGGAGAAAATGCTGGATTGCGGACGGTTGGCGGCGAAAAACCTCGTCGGCCAGGTAGTCGTAGAGGTGGCGGTGACTGGCGGCGAAGGTGGCGATGCGCCCTTGCGGGTCGTCGCTGCCCCGCAAGGAGTGGGTCGCCAGCGCCAGGGCACCGGCCCAACCCTCGGTGCGCGCCGTCAGTGCCTCAACCTCAGCGGGGGTGAGCATCAGACCTTCAGTTTGGGCGAGGGCGTCCACTTCCTCGGGGGTGAAGCGCAACTCGGCCATACGCAACTCGGCTAATTGGCCGCGCATGCGCCAACGGGCGAGGGGCAAAGGTGGCTCACCACGCCCGGCGAGCAGCAGGCGCAGCCCCGGCGGCATATGGTCAATCAGGAAAGCCACCCCGGTGTGAATCGCCTCAGTCGTAATCAGGTGATAATCGTCAAAGGCAAGCACCACATCGCGGTTGAGGCGCTCGATTTCGTCGAGCAGCACCCCGATTACCACCTCAGCGGCGGGAGGCGTTGGCGACTGG
>CAIRDL010000613.1 GCA_903877345.1 uncultured Oscillochloris sp.
ATCCCACATACCATAGCTGTCCGTTGACAGAAAGGTTCCGACACCAGGAGGTTTTGCCCGGTACATCCTTCCAGCGGCTCACCTGACCTGCTAGAATGCCCTCGTTATTGCATGCGGCACCACAGAGGCGGCGTAGTTTTACGTGTACCAACCTATCCGTATCGGTATACAAACAAGTGTACCATAAACAGTGGTTTAGTGCAAACCCAATGGGCTAAAGCCGCTAAAGCGGGTGAAGCCCTTCTATCCCAGGGCTAAAGCTCCTGGGCTTTACGGGCTATTTCCGAAAGGGCAACGCGAGGCGGTGTTTGCGGCGTTACGCGAAAGCGAGGCACGCTACCGCCGGATCGTGGAAACGGCGATTGAGGGCATTTTGGCTTTGGATCGCGAGATCCGCATTACGTTTGTCAACACGCAAATGGTCGCCATGCTCGGGTATACGGCGGAAGAACTGGTGGGGTACGAGATCAAAGCGTTCTTGGCCCCCGATCAATTATCCGATCACGTTGAGCAGATGGACAAAGGACGAAAGGGCCAGGATGCCGTCTATGAGCGCTGCTTCATCCGCAAAGACGGCGTGCGCTATTGGGTGCTCGTCTCGGCTAAAGCCATCATGGACGAGGCGGGTGCGTTTGTTGGCTCGTTCGCAATGTTTACCGACATCAACGAGCGCAAACGGCTTGAAGCCAAGCTCCACCAACAAGCGACGACCGATGAGCTAACCAGGGTTGCCAATCGGCGGCATTTCTTGGCCTTGGCGCACCAGGAACTCAAACGGACATTGCGCTTTAAGCACCCGCTGAGCTTAGCCCTGATTGATTTTGATCATTTCAAACAGATCAATGACACGTATGGGCATGCGGCTGGTGATCAGGCTTTGATTGCAGTGACGCAAATTTTTCAGCAGAATCTCCGCGAGATTGATCTATTCGCCCGTTTTGGCGGGGATGAGTTTGTCTTGCTTTTGCCGGAAACCGAACTTGGGCAAGCGCGGCTCGTCTTAGAGCGCGTCCGCAACGTACTGACCGCGCAACCGCTGGTGTTACATGGCAAACCCGTGCCAATTACGCTCAGCATCGGCCTTGGGTGTGTCGTTGATGATGGCGATTTGTTGGACACGCTGCTTGAACGGGCCGACCGGGCGCTGTACCAAGCCAAAACTGCTGGGCGTAATCGCATCATGTTGTGTCCCTAATGCATCCGTAAAGGAAGTCTTCTGGTACAAGTGCTGGCTTCGACAAGCTCAGCCAGCGTCCGTTGCTTTTGCAAGCAACCTTCGTTTACGGACTACTGGAAGCTTGCACGACGAACGGTAAACCTGAAACCTTGCCTAAGTGGCATGACCGCGAGGCACAATGCTTGACCTACACATTCACACGCACGCGACACCGCACCACGCCAGTTGGGAGCCGGAGCAACTGGTGGCGACAGCCCGCGCCCAAGGTCTGACGGTGCTTGCGGCGACTGATCATAATACGGTGGCGAGCGTGGCCGCCTTACTGGCGGCGGGAGCGCGCCACGGCATCCGGGTGGTTTCTGGGGTTGAAATTGACAGCGCCTTTGGCGGTAAACTCTGGCACACACTGGTGTACGGCGCAGACCCGGCGGCTCCGGCGCTGGTGGCGCTGTGCGCGGCAGTCTTTGCGCGCAACGCGGCTGATGCCCAACGCTTATGCACTGACTTGCCGACGCTCGGGTTCCAGCTAACGGGCCTAGAGGCGCTGGGCCGTGCGCCCAATGTGGCCGAGGTAGCGACTGTCTTAGCCCGCCAGAATCGGCTGCCGGGGCGCGTTCCCGGCGAAGGCGATGAAGAAGCGGGGATACGCTATTTGCTCACGGAACTGCGGGGTGCTTACCGGCCCGTCGGCGCAGATGAGGTGATTGCGGTGGCGCACAGCTTGGGGGCGGTGGCGGTGCTGGCTCATCCTGGGCGGCGCAAAGGCGTCTATGCGGTGCCCGCTGAGGCGGCGGACATCAAAGCCCTGGCGGAGGCGGGACTCGACGGGCTTGAGGTCTACTATCCCACGCACAGCGCCGCGCAGGTAGCGCTTTACAACGAACTGGCGGCAAGGTACGGGTTGCTCGTGTCGGGCGGGAGTGACAGCCATCACCCTAACCAGCCTTTGGCGGCGCTTGCGCCGGAACTGGCAACGGTGTTGGGGCGACTCGGCTAGCCGCCTTGGCGCGTAAGGCATGGGGCAAACCAGCTTTACGGTCTAGCGATCTGACGCAAAGCCGCAAAGCCGCAAAGCCGCAAGGAACGTGTGATGCGGTCGCAGGTTTCAACGATAAAGTTGAAACCGCCGTTGCTGAACCATGTGTGGGAGCGAGGGCGACAGTCATGCGGAGCGTTGTCTCGTGAACGCTCCGCAACAGGATGCCGAACGGCGGCACCGCTTAACTCGGCCCTACCGTGACGAGCGGGGCGATTTGGCTGTACAGTTTCTCTCCGATGCCCGTCACTTCGCGGAGTTCCTCGACGGCAGTGTAGGGGCCAGCCTCGGTACGCCGGGTCACGATCCGCTCGGCAAGGGTCGGGCCGATGCCTGGCAGTTCGTCCAAATCGGCGACCGTGGCGCGGTTGAGGTCAAGCGGCCCAGCGCTACGCCCAACGGCAGCAGGGGCGGCGGGCGCGAGGGCGGCGATGTCAGTGACACTAGGGACGTGGACATGCGCGGCGTCGGCGAGGGTCTGGGCTAAATTGAGTTGCTCGGCAGCGGCGTCGAGGCGCAACCCACCGGCAGCGGCGACCGCATCCTTCACGCGGGCACCGGACGGCAGTCGGTAGACATCGGGGCGCAACACAGCCCCAGAAACATAGACGACCAGTTCACGCGGCGCAGCCTCGGTCGCATCCGCAGGCGGAACGGGTTCGTCCGTAGGCAGTTCCGCCGCCGCAAGCGCCTCGTCCGGTGGATTCTGGGCCGTTGCGCTGGGGAGCATCGCGACCGCCAGAATGACCACACCAAGGACAAAACAGGCTAGCGCCGCGACCAGTCGTGGGCGTTGCAGAGCCACATCAAGCTTCATGGGTACCTCCTTGAAGTTCATCGCCACAGCCTCGCATGTGTACCGCCGCAACCAGCCACGAAGGTACGCCAGGGGCGACGGGCATGGTATACTGTGGTCGCAAACTTGTTCGTGTAGGAGAGAGTCATGCCCATCCGTCTGCTTGAGGCGACGGTCGCGGCGCAGATCGCTGCCGGTGAAGTGGTCGAGCGCCCCGCCTCTGTGGTGAAGGAATTGGTCGAGAATGCCCTCGACGCCGGCGCGCACCGCATTAGCGTCGAGGCGCGGGGCGGTGGCCTGCGTGAGTTGAAGGTGCAAGACGATGGCAGCGGGATCGCCGCCCACGAGGTTGAGTTGGCCTTTGAGCGTCACGCGACGAGCAAACTCGCTTCTGCCGATGACTTGTTACAGCTGCGTACCCTTGGCTTTCGTGGCGAGGCGCTCCCCTCCATTGCTTCCGTGGCCCAAGTGATCTGCCTCACGCGCACCGCCGATGAGGAAGTTGGCACCGAGTTGCGGCTTGCGGGCGGCGAAGTGCAGGCTCGTATGCCCTGCGGCGGCTCGCCCGGCACCAGCCTGAGCGTGCGGAACCTCTTTTACAACACGCCCGTGCGCCGCGAGTATCTCCGTTCCGATGCCACTGAATTAAGTGCGGTTAGTGCGGTGGTGCAGCAATACGCTTTGGCCTACCCCGAGGTGCGCTTTAGCTTGTTGCTCGAAGGTCGTCTCGCCTTCCAAACAAGCGGCAACGGCGACCTGCGCGCCGTGCTGATTGAACTCTACGGACTCGAAGTGGCCCGCCAG
>CAIRDL010000614.1 GCA_903877345.1 uncultured Oscillochloris sp.
CAGTACACCGACGATTGCGAACTGGTGACCTTTGAGTTTGTCCTCAAGGGTAAAGAGGCCATTGGTCAGTACCTCAAGGTCGATTCGCCCGCTAAGTCGGGGCAGATCTTGGGCCTCAAAACCACACACTTTGTTACCACGGACGACTGTGTGATCTTCAATGCGGTTGTCGAGAGCGAGAAGATGGGGCGCTTTATCGCCCGCGATGTCCTCTACATCAAGGATGAGCGTATCCACCGCCACATCGCGCTGACGCTGCCGCCTGAGGTTGACCGGGCGCTGTGGGAGCAGGAGCAGGGCGCATGAACACCCGTGAACTAGTGCAGACCTACTTCGACGCGATTAACAACCAGGATTGGGAAACCTGGATCGCGCTCTTCGCCGAATCCATCGTGATTGACGAGGCGCTCTCCGGTCACATGGAAGGACTGGAGGCGGTGCGGCAGTCGGCGGTGGGCATCCAACAGGGCTTCCAGCGCTTTACGAACTCGATTGACGAATTTGTCGTCGAGGACGACCGGGCGATGGTCGTCTGCACGATTGATGCCACCACCGGGGCCGGTGCGTCGTTGCGCTCAACCGGGGCCAATTTCTACCGGGTCGCCGACGGCAAGATTGTTTACATGTCGAGCTTTCACGACCGCGAGCCTTTCATGAAGGCGTTTGGTGGCGCGACGTGAAGCCTGAAGGCTGACACCCCAACAGCATACAGGTAGAGACGCAAGCTGTTGCGTGTAGAGACGCAAGCTGTTGCGTCTCTACCTGGGTTTCAGCACCGATAAGGACTTTTTCTATGAACCGATCAGTTCGTTACGGCTTGCTGTTCGCTGTCGCTGCCTTGATCGCCCTGTCCGTGTTTTACGCCAATGGGTCGCTCCAGGCCGCTTCCACAAGCGCCCCCGTCGCTGTCGGAGGCCAAAGTGCCCAGCCTTTTCTCAACGAGGATCGGGTCTTTAACCCCTATGACGCCACCGCCAAAACTTTGAGTGGCTCGACCTTCCCCTCCACGGTCATCTGCCCTGGGCAGGTTGATTTGACAGCTCTCGCTGTTTATCTTGGCATCCCCTGCAAGAATGCGACCGGCAATGGCTTCCGAGGCTGGACGATTACCAAAGAAGTCGCCGTGCGCCACTATAGCGACCCGGCGCACCCGACCCTGTCGGCCCGTGCGACGGTCGGCTTCTCGGGCGCGGTGAACCTGAACGGCAAAACCTACTACGGCTCACTGATGATCATCCAGGATGTCACGGGTGACCTGGGTACGCCTCCAGGCGTTGACTGCACCGTGACACCCGATAATGAGCTTTGTGGTGCCGCGAATTGGAGTGGCACCTGGCAGATTGTTCCTGGCCATGGCGGCGGCGAGCTCAAGGCTGTCGTGGGCAATGGCACGATCTCGTATGCCGGCCCTGGTAGCCTCCCAATCTACACCGGCACCCTGTCGCTCCAGTACGACACCTTCCTGCCGTTCTCGGCAAAGAATTAGGCTCTCGCTCGCTAAAGACCTGTCAGGTGCGTGTACCTGACAGGTCTGGGGGCGGCGAACGCAGACGCTCTTCCTAGCGCTGAGGCTGCCGAGAAGAGCGCCTAAAGGCAAGCATTCTATGATTAAGTGGGTCGTACGAATCTGGGTGGGCTTGGCGATTATCTTGCCGGCTCTCCTTGGCTTAGCGATGATGTTCGGCCTAATGCCCCCAGGGATGACCGTCGCACGGGCGGCCAGTATGACCGGCCTCCGCAATGTGGTCGCCGGCGGCGTGGTGCTAGCTGCCGCGTTGCTGCTAGACCCAAAAGCCATGGGCGTGCTACTGATCGGGCGTGGCGCAACTGACCTATTGGATTCGCTAACCGGCCTCGCCTCCGGCGAGGCAGTCGCAACCGCAATGGCACCACTGATCCTTTCCATTATCTCATTCGTGGTCGCCTACCTCATTCTGCGCGACCCCAATACGGCGATCTTTGCACGCACGCCAACCAGCCAGAGGAAGGGCCGCTGATCATGACACTCCAGGGTAAGAAAGTCGGCATTCTGATCGAGGCCGATTTCTACGAGGACGAGATCTTCTATTACAAGCACCGCTTCCCCGAGGAAGGTATCGAACTGCACTTCCTCACCCGCCTGTGGGGTCAGCCGTCGCTCACGTTCCTCGGCCACGAGTACCGCGCTCCTCTGCACGTCAACGAGAGCTTTGAGGGTCTGAGCGACGATGAGTTACGCAGCTACGCCGCCATTATTGTGCCTTCGGGCATTGTCGGCGACCGACTGCGCTACACCGAAGACCCCGAGAAACTCCCGCCGGCAACTGTGTTCCTCCAGCGTGCCTTTGCGGAGCCGGGCATCATCAAGGGGATTATCTGCCACGGGATGTGGTTGGTCGCCCCGACGCCCGAACTGGTGCGCGGGCGGCCCGTCACCGTGCATAACAATCTGATCGGCGACGCGAAGAATATGGGAGCCATTTACACCAACCAAGATTTGGTGGTAGATGGCGATTTGACCACGGCGCGCACGGGTGGGCACTGTCAC
>CAIRDL010000615.1 GCA_903877345.1 uncultured Oscillochloris sp.
ACGTTGGTCAGCGCGGGGGTTCAAGCCTCGGTGGCGGCCAACATCACGCTGGAACCACGCCCGCCGGTGCAACTCAAAGGCAAGAGCGGGCTGCAGCCTGTCTTCCTCATCAAAGGGCTGCGCCAAACGCGGGCGATGCGCCTGCCTGAGCCGAACTACGCGCTGCCAATGGTCGGGCGGGAGACCGAACTGGCGCAGAGTCTCCAGGTGCTTGAGCAAGTGCTGGCGGGCCACGGCCACGTCTTGGGCCTCACCGCCGAAGCGGGCTTAGGCAAGTCGCGCTTGGTCGCAGAGTTGGTGCGACTCGCCCAACAACGCGGCATGGTCGGCTACGGCGGGGCCGCTCAGTCTACCGGCACGCGCAGTCCTTACTTGATCTGGCAGCCGATCTGGCGAGCGCTCTTCGACGTTGATCCAGGGGCACCGTTGCGGCGGCAACTGCGGGCACTCGAAGGCATGGTAGACGACTGGGCACCAGAACGGGCCGAGGCGACACCGCTGCTTGGGCCGCTGTTGGGGCTGACGCTGCCCGAAAACGACTTCACGCACAGCCTCACGCCGAAGGATCGCCAGAGTGCCCTACACGCGTTGCTCCGCGACTGTCTGGTGGCGGTCGCCCGCGAGGCCCAAACCGATGGTGGCGGCATCCTGATTGTCCTTGAGGATGTTCACTGGCTGGATGCGGCCTCGGCAACGCTGTTTAGCGACCTCGTGCCAACCATTGCGGGGCTGCCGGTACTGCTGCTGCTCGCCTATCGTCCGCCCGACCTGATCCAAGCGCAGATCCTGCCTCTCGCAGCCCTGCCGAACTTCACCGAGATTCGTTTGGCGGGCTTGCCGGAGGCCGCCGCCGCGCAACTGATCCAGATGAAGTTGCGCCACCTCTTCCCAACGCAGACCGGAGTGCTCGCCGCTGCTCTCGTCGCGCAACTACAGGAGCGAGTGCAAGGCAACCCCTTTTACCTGGAAGAGTTGTTGAACTACATGCACGACCGGGCGCTTGACCCGCGTACAACAGACACGCTTGCCACCCTCGAACTTCCCGACAGTTTGCACCGCCTGATCCTGAGCCGGATGGATCGGCTGAGCGGGCAACAGCAAATCATCTTGAAGGCGTCGAGTGTAATTGGGCGGCGCTTCTTGGTGGCATGGCTCTATGGTGCCTTCCCAACGCTGGTGCCACCCGGAGGCTTGCCTCCCGAGTTGGCGCATCTGGCGCAGCTTGATCTGGTGCCGTTGGACACACCCGATCCGGAATTGGCCTACCTGTTCAAACATATCGTGACCCGCGACGTGGCCTACGAGAGTCTAGGCGCGGCGACACGAGCGTTGCTGCACGAGCAGTTGGCGAGTTATTTGGAGCAGATGGCGGGAGCGGAGGTTGAGCGCCTACTTGACATCCTGGCCCATCACTACGAGCAGAGCGACAACCTGGCGAAGAAGCGCGAGTATCTGCGACGGGCTGGCGAGGCGGCTGCCGCCCGGTACGCTAACGCCGCCGCGCTCGGCTATCTGAGCCGGGCGCTGGCGCTGGCGCCGCCCGACGATGTGGGTGAACGTTACCGGCTGTTGCTCGCCCGCGAACAGGTGCTCGCGCTGGGTGGCGACCGTGAGCCGCAACGGGCCGACCTGGCCGCGCTGGTGATGCTTGCGGATCAATTGGCCGACCCAGCGGCTCAGGCCGAGGTGGCCCTCCGCCAGGCACGGCTCGCCAATGACACGAGTGATTTGGTTGCCGCCGAACAAGCGGCCCGTGCGGCTGCCGCTCTTGCACAAACCGCCGGGCATGGGCCCTTGGAAGCCAAGGCCACGCATCGGTTGGGCTGGGTGCTGCGCGGCCAACGGGCCTATGGGGCGGCGCAAACCGTGTTGGCGCGAAGCTTGGCGCTGGCTGAAACCGCCGACGACCAAGCGCAACTCTGTGCCACCCTGAATGCGCTCAGCGCCCTAGCCGCCGACCAAGGCAACTACACGTTGGCCCGCGAGTACCTTGAGCGCAGCTCTGCGCTGGCGCGGGCGACGGGGAACCGGCGGATGGAGTGCCATGCGCTCAGTGATTTGGCGGGCATTGCGGGCGAGCAAGGGCAGGTGGTCGTGGCCGTCAGCTATATCGAACAATGCCTGACGGCGGCGCGGACGCTTGGTGATCGTCGGTTTGAAGGCCAAACCCTCGGCAACCTGAGCTTCATGCGGTACAACCTGGGCGACTATGCGGCGGCGCGTACTTGGGGCGAACAGAGTTTGGCGCTTGCCAACGAAACGGGCGACCGACAGCAACTCGCCTTCACCTGCGGGAATCTCGGCTTGATCGCGTTGGCGCAAGGCGATACCACGGGCGCAAGCACGTATTACCAGCAGAGCTTAGCGCTTGGGGCAGCTTTGGGGGATCGCTTCCTCAGCGGCTTGGTGCAGCGTGGGCTGGGCAATGTAGCCCTGGCGCTCGGCGATCTGACGGCGGCGGCACAGGCGTTTGCGGCGTCCACCGCCATGCTGCGGGAGGTGGGCACCCCGGCGCTGGTCGCCGAGCCGTTGGCGGGGCTGGCGCGGGTGGCGCTGGCGCAGCAGGATGCGCCGGGTGCGCTCGTCCATGTCGAGGCGGTGCTGGCGCACCTGGAAAGCGGCACCCTCGACGGGGCCGAGGAGCCGATGCTGGTCTACCTGACGTGCTACCAAGCACTGCAGGCGAACGCGGATCCCCGCGCCCCGGCGCTGTTGGCCCGCGCCCGCACAGAGTTGCAGGCCCGCGCCGCGCAGATCGCCGACCCGGCGGCGCAAAAGCGCTTTTTGGAGGAAGTGGCGGCGCATCGGGGGCTGTTGGCGGCTGACGGCTGACGACTGACCGCTGACCGCTGCTGCAAGCTAAATAGTCCGTCAATGAGGTTTGCTTGCAAAGGCGTTGGCTTCGACAAGCTCAGCCAACGGGCGCTGGCTGAGCCTGTCGAAGCCAGCGTGGGTCGAAGCCAGCATGGATACCCGAAGACTTCGTTACCAGACTACTAAAATCTGCAATCTAAAATCTAAAATCCCCAAGGAGGCTCGCAATGGTTCACCGACGAACCCACATGGCCCTGTCACTGCTCGTTACGCTGCTGGTGGTGCTGGCGCTGCTGCCGAATGTACCCGCACCCTTCGCGGTGCCGACCGCCCAGGCTGCGATTAGTACCCCGCTCTTCAAGCCGCCGCTCTATGTGAAGCCGCTGTCTCTCAATTACGGGGGCCAATCTGTCTACAGCGCAGCGCTAGGCGACCTCAACGGCGACGGCACGCTCGATATTGTCCTTGGCAACTACTATGGCGAGTCGAGCCAAGTCTACCTCAACGACGGGCAGGGTGCCTTCACCCCCACCTCGGCCCCGCTCAACCCGGGCGGCAACTACACCCGAAGTGTGGCGGTGGGCGACCTCAACGGCGACGGCAGCCTCGATATTGTCCTTGGCAACGGCGGTATCCACTCTCTTGAGTCAAGCCAGGTCTACCTGAACGACGGGACGGGCAACTTTACCTCGACCGCCACCCCGCTCAACCCGGGCGGCAACACGACCACGAGCGTGGCGCTGGGCGACCTTAACGGCGACGGTCGCCTCGATATTGTCCTTGGCAACGGGTTCGACAACAATACCTACTCTCTTGAGTCAAGCCAGGTCTACCTGAACGACGGGACGGGTAACTTTACCTCGACCGCCACCCCGCTCAACCCGGGCGGCAACAACACCCAGAGCGTGGCGCTGGGCGACCTCAACGGCGATGGAGCGCTCGATATCCTCCTCGGCAACGCTGGCGAGTCGAGCCAAGTCTACCTCAACGACGGGCAGGGGAGCTTTCCCATTACGGCCACGCTCAACCCGGGCGGCAGCGCGACCAGTAGTGTGGCGCTAGGCGACCTCAACGGCGACGGCAGCTTCGACATTCTCCTCGGCAACCGTTACGAGCCGAGCCAGGTCTACCTGAACGACGGGCAGGGGAGCTTTCCCATTACGGCCACGCTCAACCCGGGCGGCAACAGCACCAACAGTGTGGCGATGGGCGACCTCAACGGCGATGGGGCGCTCGATATCGTCCTCGGCAATTCGGGCCAGCCGAGCCAAGTTTACCTGAACGACGGGCAAGGGAGCTTTCCCATTACGGCCACCCTCAACCCGGACGGCAACTGGACCACCAGTGTGGCGCTGGGCGACCTCAACGGCGACGGTACCCTCGATATCCTCCTCGGCAACCTTAGCCAGCCGTGCCAAGTCTACACGCTCAACGACGGGCAGGGGAGCTTTCCCATTACAGCCACCCTCAACCCGGGCGACATCTGGACCGAAAGTGTGGCGCTGGGCGACCTCAACGGCGACGGCACCCTCGATATCCTCCTCGGCAACTCGGGCCAGCCGAGCCAGGTCTACCTGAACGACGGCCAGGGTGCCTTCACCCCCACCGCCGCCCCCCTCAACCCTACGAATAGTGTGGCGCTGGGCGACCTCAACGGCGACGGTGCCCTGGACATCGTCTTCGGCAATTGGGGCCAGCCGAGTCAGGTGTACCTGAACAACGGGCAGGGGAGCTTTCCCATTACGGTCACCCTCAACCCGGGTGGCAATAACACCCAAAGTGTGGCGCTGGGCGACCTCGACGGCGACGGCGACCTCGATATCCTTCTTGGCAACGGCGACTACTACAGCAACTTCTCCAACCAGCCGAGCCAGGTCTACCTGAACGACGGCCACGGCACATTCACCGCTACTGCGGCCTCAATCAACCCGGGCGGCAACGTGACCAAGAGCGTGGCGCTGGGCGACCTCAACGGCGACGGCGCCCTCGATATCCTCCTCGGCAACAGCGGTCAGAGCCAGGTCTACCTGAACGACGGCCAGGGTGCCTTCACCCCGACCTCGGCCCCGCTCAACCCGGGCGGCAACGTGACCAAGAGCGTGGCGCTGGGCGACCTCAACGGCGACGGCGCCCTCGATGTCATCCTCGGCAACAACGACCAGCCGAGCCAGGTCTATCTGAATGACGGCCAGGGCCACTTCACGCCGACCGCCGCCCAGCTCAATCCGAATTTCAACACCATTAATCCGAACAATAGTGTGGCGGTGGGCGACCTCAACGGCGACGGCACCCTCGACATCCTCCTCGGCAACCAAGATTCGAGCCAGGTCTACCTGAACGACGGACAGGGCGGCTTCACCCCCACTGATGCCCCGCTCAACCGTGCCGGAAGCGTGGCGTTGGGCGACCTCAATGGCGACGGTACGCTCGACCTCCTCCTCGGCGACCACTTGCGGCCGAGCCGGATCTACCTGAATCACACAGGCACAAGTGCGCGGTTGCCGAACAACCCGCCTACCGTAGCCGTCACTCGCCCGGGTCGCACGCCCAACGCCGGCTTCTACTCCACACCGGACATCCTCGGCAGTCCCATCATCACCATCCCCTACACGCTGCGCGACGCCGAGGGCGACCCGGTGCGCCAGGTGCGCGCCGAGTTCTCGCTCAATGGCGGCGGTGGAACGTGGCGACCGGCTCTGCCTGCGACGGGAGCGCTGACGACGAATCTGTCCACGGTACCCGAACGCTTCCCCGGCTCGCTCACGACACCGCTTCTCATCCCCGATGTGGGCGCGATCACCGTGCCCGTGACGATCACCGCACCGGCTAACGGCACTGTTGGGACGATCAGCGATGTGGAGGTTGAACTGACCATTAGCCACACCCTCGTCAGCGATCTGAGCGCCAGCCTCACGGCGCCCGATGGCACCGTGGTACCGCTCTTTGCCAACGTGGGAGGCGCCGGGGCGAACATCAGCGGGCTCGTCCTCGACGACCAGGCCACGGCC
>CAIRDL010000616.1 GCA_903877345.1 uncultured Oscillochloris sp.
CAACAGCGCGAGGCCACGCGGCACCAACCATGTCAGTTCGACCTCGCCCCCGGCCTGTAAATTGACGGCCCGCGTATCGAGCAGTTGGTCATCGCCGAAGAGGCGCAACACCGTTTGGAGCGGCGCCTGACCATAGTTCACAGCGCGCCCGTAGATCTGGACGAGACCGGCGGTGCCACGCTGCCGGGCCGCCAGACTGACGATGGCGCGATTGTCGCGGGGGCCACCAACGGCGACCCATTCAAGCGGGAGGGTGGTTGGGCGCGTCGCCAGTTTCTCCAACTGCGTGTTGGGCAGGGCGGCGTCGGTCAGCACGACAACGCGGGCACCAGAACGGCCCCGGAGGGTGGTTTCTGCCAAGGTGAGGGCAGCAGCGACATCGCTGCCGGTGCCGTTGGCCTGAAGTCCCGCAAGGGCGACAAGGAGGCGGGCGGCTGCTTCGGGGCCACCCGTCGCCACCAGATGCGGGTGGGGATTAGTGGCGATCAGCGTCACCGTTTCCTCGGGTTCCATCCCGCTGATGAGCCAATGCGCCCGCGACCGCGCCGCGTCGAGGCGGGTACCACTGTTGTCTGCCGCTGGCGCGGCCATGCTGGTCGAGGTGTCGAACACGACCACGACGTGGTGCGCCTCGTGAAAGAAGCCGAATTGCCATTGGGGGTGCGCCAGGGCCACCCCAAGCAGCGCCGCGACCAACAGGTGCAGCAGCAGCAACAGTGTCAGCGGTAGGCGCTTGCGGCGTTGCGCTTCCTGTTGGGGCGGCAGCAACCGCCAGAGCAGCAGCGACGGCACCACCACGCGCCGCCGCCGTTCCCGCAGCAAATGCAGGATGAGAATGACGGGCAGCGCCCACAGCGCCAAGAGACCAAGGGGGAACAAGAAGTTCATAGGGTTCAGGGTTCAGGGTTCAGGGTTCAGGGTTCAGGGTTCAGGGTTCAGGGTTCAGGGTTCAGGGTTCGGGGTTCAGATAAGGTTCCAGACTACTTTACAGTCTTGGCTGGTGCACGGCTTCCTGATGCGTTCGACCTAAAACCTGAAACCTAGCACCTGAAACCTTGCCTTCTTGGCTGGTGCATGGCTTCCTGATGCGTTCGACCTAAAACCTGAAACCTAGCACCTGAAACCTTGCCTTCTACAATCTACAATCCGATCACCCCAACACCCGCCGCGCCCGCAAAAACGGGACGACCTGCTGCTCCAACGGCCAATGGCTCATGAGCGGTGCGTAGGTGGCCCCACGGCGCGCACAGGCACGGGCCAAGCCCTCGCGCCACTCCGCCACTCTACGCCGATAACTCGCCAGGGTCGCGTCGTCCAAAGTCAGGGCGAGGTGCTGCCCCGTCTCGCTATCCTCCAATTCAAGCGGGCCGTGCAGTTCCGGCTGCAAGTCGCGTCGGTCAAGCAGATGCAGCACCAGCGTCTGCCAGCGCGGCGGGGTCAGCGGGCGCAGGGCTGCCTCCAAATTTTCGGAGGCGAGCAGATCCGAGCAGATGACGAGGATGCCGCCGAGCGGGTTACGCAGCGCGTGCTGCCGGATCACCGGGGCCAGACACGTGTCAGGTTGGGGCACGATTTGTTCAACGAAACGCAGCATCGCAACCGCGTGAGCCTTGCCCTGCGCCGGGCCAAAGGTTCGTGCCGCCTCCGGGCCAAAAGGCACGATTTGGAGCCGGTCGCTGTGAGCCAGGGTCAAATAGCCCAACGCGCCCACCAGTTGTTGCGCCAGCCTCAGCCGAGGCGGGGTGCCCAGCGTCATGCTGCGCGAGGCGTCCAGCAGGAGATGGACATTCACATCTTGCTCAGCCTCGCCCAACTTCACCAGCACATGGTCTTGGCGCGCATAGGCACCCCAATCCACATAGCGCAGATCGTCGCCGCTAGTGTAGGGCCGATGGTCGCTGAAAATCGTTGCGGGTAAGGGGCGGCGCGAGGCGTGTTCGCCACTGGAGGGATTGCCGCGTAAGGTGCGCTGCGCTTGGAGGCTCATCCGTTCCATGCGGCGTAGGAACGCTTCGTCAAAGAGGCGCCCGCTGACGGATGACACCGGAACGCGCCCCGGGGCGGTTGGTGGGCGCTTACGGCGAAAAATAGCCCTGAACCACATCACGCAGATCCGCAGGAATACGGAGCGGGTCGTCTGCGACCTGGACGGGGACGCCGCTCTGGGAGAATCCGCCGCCCCTGGTCGCGCCAGTACCGTCGCCTGCAGTAGCTTGACCCTGGGGTTCGCCGGTGGTCGGCACATGACCCGGGCCGTCGCTTGCCAGTTCCAAAGGCACCCCGTCAACCCCCAAGCGTTCGCTGCTTTGCTCACGTTGTTGGCCGGGTAAACTGCCCTGCCCCGCGCCGCCGCCACTCTGCCCCGGTTGCGCCTGGTTCGCCGCCTGATCTTGGCCCGCCCCTTGGCCCTGCCCCAACTGTTGCACCGTATCGGCCAAACCTTGCAGCGCCTGGGCCGGGTCGGGGTTCGTCGGGGCGAGTCCTTCGGCGCTGGCGCGCACCTGCTCAGCCAAGGCGGGATTGGTCTGGGCGATCTGGTTCGCCGCATTGCGGAGCGACTGAGCCAACGCGGCCCGCGCCTGATCGGAAAGCCCCCCCGCCTGACTGGCAAGGTCGCGGAGGCTCTGCGCGGCACCTGCGGCGTCGCCTCGGTCAAGCGCTTCCGCAGCGGGGCGGGTCACACTTTGGTCGCGCAAAGCGTTGGCGAGGGCGGCTGCCGATGCCGGGTCGCCAAGACCCGGCCCCGACGCGGGCGCACTGCCGGGGGTGGGTTGGCTCGTCGCCGTGGGCTGCGCCGGCTCGTCGGGAACATTTGTCGCCGCTTCAGGAGGTGCAAGGAGGCCCGGTAGCGGCTCTGCTGTGCCATCTGGGGGCGCGGTTTCGATTCCCGTCAGCGCCAGCATGCCACCCAACAGCAGCAGCAGCGTCAGCACCAAGGCGAGATCCAGCCACGGGAAGCGCTGGCGCACCAACACATGCCGCCGGATCTGAGCGAGATCGCGCCGCGACTGTTCGTAAAGGTACGCGCCCACCCCTTCGGCCTGCGGCCCAACCTCAAGGGCGGTCGTCAACTGCTCGTTCAGCCCGAAGCGCCGGTCGAGCCGCCGTGCGACCTCATGCGTCCTCATGCGTGGGCGGAGTACCAGCAAGGCTCCCAGGGCGATACAGCCCAACGCCAGCGCCATCAGCCACGTCCAACGCGGCGTCCAGCCAAACCAGAGATGCAAGCCGAGGATGATGCTGACCAACGATAGGGCGAAGCTGCTGGCTTTGAGCAGGAGGCGCACGCCGCGCCGCGCCCAACGGTCATTGGCGAGGCGGGCAAGCTGAATCTGGAGGGAGTGCTGCACGTCGGCAGTATACCCGCAAGCCGGAAGCCGCGTCAAAGCGAAAAGGGCGCTCAGCGCGTCAACACGCTTACCACTACGACCTGGTAGCGCCACTGCGCCCGCAGGCGCAACCCCGCCAGCGTCGTGCGGCGATTCAGTTCTTCCAGCGTGGGAAAAACCACCCCAGCCAGACGGAGACTGCCCTGCAAGAGGCGACCCGGCACCGTCGCGGCCCGGCTCAGGCTCATCATAGCGCAACGACCCGCCGGGGCGAGTGTGCGCCGCAATTCGCGCAGCGCCACATCAAGTGCGCCAAGCTCGTTCAGCGCGCCGCCCATCGTCAGCACTGCCGCCGCGCTTGCCGCAATGGGGAGCGCCTGGGCCTTTGCGCGGACAAAGCTGATCCGCAGCCCCTCGGCGCGGGCGTAGGCGCGAGCCTGCTTGAGCATCGGCAGGGCATGGTCAACCCCAATGACGTGGCCGGACACCCCGCCCTGCGCTCGCGCCAAAGCGCGGGCGTAGAGCCCATTGGAACAGGCCACATCAACACACAGGCCACCCCGCTCAGGGGCGGCAAGGCCGACGATGAGGGGCAACTCACGCTCATAGGCGAACGGCTCACCGGCAAGCAGGGTCAGCGCATGGGGACGCCACGCGCGCTCGTAGCCCCAGGCGGTCGGCGGCAAATCGTTCAGCAGTTGCACCAGCGTGGCGGGCATCGCCAGCGGGCCAATTAGGTCAGCCACGCCCCCGTCAATCCGATAGCGTGTCCCGCACATTGGGCAGCGCAGGCGACCCGAGATGATCTCACCGTCCGCCGACCACCGCGCCCGACTCGCTAACCTGAGGGTTGCCTCAGGATCACGCGGACACGTCACATACGCAAGGGCTTCAGGATACATAGGCTGACACGTCGCTCGACTTTATCCATTCGGTGGACAGAAAAAAGAAGGTAGGGTACGCTTGACTGGAACCGAACAAAGCGCGACGGGGAGCGCCTCGCGGATCCACATTCGGCAAGAGTATACCTACTTCCCGAGAGTTTCGCCATATTATAGACCTTCAGATCAGGGCTGATGCAACGTCCTGTTGTCGCGCCATCCCTCACCCCCCTGCCCCTCTCCTGCAAGCGGGAGAGGGGCAGGGGGTGAGGGTCAAAAAGCGACTTTGACGTAGCCCTAACACTCCCTCCGCCAACCTTCAACACGATCTCGTATTTACGCTATAATTCCTAGTATGGGCGGGTATAGCCTGCTCTCCCTTCACTCGTGCCATACGGGAGGAATCGCTTGATGACGACCCTGGATACCGATGCGCTGGAGATGGTGCTCTCAACCATTCGTGATTACGCCGCCAAGGAACTCAAGCCAGCGTACTTGCGTGAATTGGACGAGCGTGACGAATTCCCCCACAAGGTGCTCGAAGACCTGTATGACTCTGACAAGATCGGCGTCCATCTGATCTTCATTCCTGAAGAATTCGATGGTCTGGGCGGCGGAGCCTACGATGTTTACCGCGTCTCAGAGTTGATGGCGAAGATTGACCTCGGCATTGCCACTGGCGTGCTGGCGACCTTTCTTGGCACTGACCCGATTGTGGTTGGCGGTACCCCTGAGCAAAAGGCCCATTGGATGGGCCGGATCGCCCGCGAGGGGTTGTTGGTTGCCTATGGGGCCACGGAGCCTCAGGCGGGTTCGGATCTTGGTTC
>CAIRDL010000617.1 GCA_903877345.1 uncultured Oscillochloris sp.
CCGCCGAGTTCGACTTCCGCAAACCTGGCGAAATCCTCGTGCGCGAGTATGCCCGCTTCATCGCCCACAAGGCCGAGAAGCTGCTCTCGGCTGGCACCTTGGCGGAAGTGCGAACCACGCTCTCTTAGGCGGATTGCGGATTGGCCGCAACAGGACGCGGTGCATTCAAGTGATGCGTGTGCGTGATCCGTGATCCGTGATCCGTGATCCGTGATCCGTGATCCGTGATCCGTGATGCGTGATCCGTGACCGGGCCGCATCCTGATCGATCACGGATTACGCATCACGGATCAGGAGGGGCAGGTTGCCGACCACGTACGTCGGCAAAGCTCGCCCCAGCGAGAGTGATGCAGGCGGGACACCCACCCTCCTAGTGAAGAAAGTAGCATGGTGCTCATGGTTGAGAAACCCGACCGCAACTTGGCGCTCGAGCTGGTGCGTGTGACCGAGGCAGCCGCCTTGGCCTCGGGGCGCTGGATGGGCCGTGGCAACAAAGAGGCGGGCGACCAAGCCGCCGTTGACGCGATGCGCTTGGTGCTTGGCACCGTCGCGATGGATGGCTTGGTCGTGATCGGCGAGGGCGAGAAAGATGACGCCCCGATGCTTTACAACGGCGAAAAGATCGGCAACGGTCGCCCGCCAATCGTGGACATCGCCGTTGACCCGCTCGAAGGCACGAACCTCTTGGCGATGGGCCTGCCAAACGCCTTGGCCGTGGTCGCTTTGGCCGAACGCGGTGCCATGTGGAGTCCCGGGCCGGGCTTCTATATGGAGAAAATCGTGGTCGGCAAGGCCGGAGCCGGGGCGATTGACATCACGGCTTCGCCGGAAGAGAACATCCGCAGTGTGGCGAAAGCGATGGATAAGGCGGTCGAGGACTTGACCCTGGTGGTGCTGAACCGCCCGCGTAACAAGTACATCATTGACGCGGCGCGGAAGTTGGGCGCCCGCATCACGCTGATCAGCGATGGCGATGTGGCAGGCAGCCTGATGGCCGCATTGCCCACCACCGGCATTGATATGCTCATGGGCATCGGCGGCACGCCCGAAGGCGTGATTACCGCTTGTGCCATCATTTGTCTCGGCGGCGAAATTCAGGGGCGTTTGGCCCCGCAGAGCGAGGCCGAGCGCGCCCGCCTGATTGAAGAAGGCCACCAACTCGACCGGGTGCTCACCACCCGCGACTTGGTACGCAACGACAACGTTTTCTTCGCCGCCACTGGCGTGACGGCTGGCCCGCTGTTGCAAGGGGTGCAGTACTTCCACGGCGGGGCCACCACCGATTCGCTGGTGATGCGCGGCCACAGTGGAACCGTCCGGCGTATCCAGGCGACCCACCAGTTCAACAAACTGATGCAGTTCAGTGCGGTGCCCTACGCCCACGTTGAGGCGTAACTTGGCCCGCAAATGTGTGTGTGTGCAGTTTCTAAGGAGGACATGGCATGGCCGCAGCGAGCAATGACGCAGACAAGGGACGATGGGCGTCTGGAGTTACACCCTACGCCGAAATGGGCTATTACGACGCTGACTATCAGCCCAAGGATACCGACATCCTCTCCGCCTTCCGTATGGTGCCCCAGGAAGGCGTAGATCCCATCGAGGCCGCCGCCGCCATCGCGGGCGAGAGTTCGACCGCCACTTGGACCGTCGGCTGGACGGATCGGCTCACCGCCCACGAGCACTATCAGGCCAAGGCGTACCGCGTTGACCCGGTGCCCGGTACTGACCAGTACATCGCCTACATCGCCTATGACCTCGATCTGTTTGAGGAAGGTTCGATTGCCAATCTGACCTCGAGCATCATCGGCAACGTTTTCGGCTTTAAGGCGCTCAAGAGCCTGCGCCTTGAGGACATGCGGATCCCGCCGATTTACGCCAAGACCTTCCAAGGGCCGGCCCACGGCATCGTGCTGGAGCGCGAGTTCCTGAATAAGTACGGGCGACCGCTGCTCGGTGCGACCACCAAGCCGAAGCTCGGCCTGTCGGCGCGCAACTACGGGCGCGTGGTGTACGAAGCGTTGCGCGGTGGACTTGACTTCGTGAAAGACGACGAGAACATTAACTCACAGGTCTTCATGCGCTGGCGCGACCGCTTCCTCTACTGCATGGAAGCTGTCAACAAGGCGGCTGCCGTCACCGGCGAAATCAAGGGCCATTACCTCAACATCACTGCCGGCACGATGGAAGAGATGTACGAGCGGGCGGAGTTCGCCAAGGAGTTGGGCAGCGTCATCGTGATGATTGACCTGACCATCGGCTACACGGCAATCCAGAGCATGGCGAAGTGGTGTCGCAAGAACAGCGTCATCCTCCACCTGCACCGCGCCGGTCACTCGACCTACACGCGCCAGAAGACTCACGGCGTCAGCTTCCGCGTCATCAGCAAGTGGATGCGCCTCGCGGGTGTGGACCACATTCACGCCGGCACGGTCGTCGGGAAACTCGAAGGCGATCCCAACAGCGTCCAAGGCTTCTACGCCACCCTGCGCGAGAACAAGCTCCCCGCCAACCCGGTGCAAGGGCTGTACTTTGAGCAGGACTGGGCCTCGATGCCGGGCGTCATGCCGGTCGCTTCGGGCGGCATTCACGCCGGGCAGTTGCATCAACTGTTGCACCTGTTGGGCGAGGATTGCGTGATGCAATTCGGCGGCGGCACCATCGGCCACCCCGACGGCATCGCCGAGGGTGCGACGGCCAACCGTGTGGCGGTTGAGGCGATGATCCAGGCCCGGAACGAGGGCCGCGATTACCTCAACGAAGGCCCGGAAATCCTGGCCCGCGCCGCCAAGTGGTCGCCCTCCCTGGCCCACGCCCTCGAAATCTGGAAGGACATTACCTTCAACTTCGAGAGCACCGACATGCCCGACGTGGTTGCGACGCCCTCGGTCTAGTTTAGCGCTGTGTGGAGGATAGAGATGCGAATCACTCAGGGAACCTTCAGTTACCTGCCCGACCTGACCGATGTTGAGATCAAGGCTCAGATCCAGTACTGTCTGGATCACGAGTGGCCAATCAGCATCGAGTATACCGACGACCCGCACCCGCGCAACGTTTACTGGGACATGTTCGGCCTGCCGATGTTCGACATCAAAGACCCGGCGGCGATTATGCAGACCCTGGCGGAGTGCAAGGCGACCTTCCCGAACCACTACATTCGGGTCAACGGCTTTGATCGCTCGCACGGACGGGCCACCACCGCGCTCCAGTTCATCGTCAACCGCCCCGCGTACGAGCCCGGCTTCTACGTGGATCGCCAAGAAGTGAGCGACCGCCAAATCCGCTACACCATTCGCTCGTATGCGGTTGACCGGCCCGTCGGCCATCGCTACGAAGAAAAGTAAACACCCATGACTGAGCCCAACCAGAACCCAAGCGGCCAAATTGACCTCGACGCAGCCTACCGCGAATCGAAGATTGACCTGCTGCTCGACGAATTGAACCGCGATCTGGTTGGGCTCACCCCCGTCAAGACGCGGGTACGTGAGATTGCCGCCCTGCTGCTGATCGCCCGCCTGCGCGAGCGAGCGGGCCTCGATGCCGGGCGGCTCAGCTTACACATGAGCTTTACCGGCAACCCCGGGACTGGCAAGACAACCGTGGCGATGCGGATGGCGAAAATCCTGCATCACCTGGGGTATGTGCGGAAAGGCCACTTGGTCGTCGCCACCCGTGACGACTTGGTGGGCCAGTATGTCGGCCACACCGCGCCCAAGACCAAAGAGATGCTGAAAAAGGCGATGGGCGGGGTGCTCTTCATTGATGAGGCGTACTACCTCTACCGGCCCGAAAACGAGCGCGACTACGGCCAAGAAGCCATCGAGATGCTGCTCCAAGCGATGGAGAACCAGCGCGACGACTTTGTGGTCATTCTGGCAGGCTACCGCGACCGCATGGATACCTTCTTCCAGGCCAATCCCGGCTTCCACTCGCGGGTCGCGCACCATCTCGACTTCCCGGACTACTCGCTGGACGAACTGATGCAGATCGCCGACCTGATGGTTGATCTTCAGCACTACACGTTCGACGACCATTCGCGCCCAGCTTTTCTGGAATACCTGGAGCGCCGGGTGCTGCAACCGCACTTTGCCAACGCCCGCAGCGTGCGGAACGCCCTTGATCGGATCAAGTTGCGCCAGGCCAATCGTCTGGTGCGCCAAGGCGGGAGTATTTCGCTCGCTGAACTAACCCGGATTGACGATGCCGACGTGCGCGCCAGTCGCGTCTTTGCGGGCAGCTCTGACCAAACCAGCGACGGTTGACTATCAACGACGTAGACCACGGAGAAAGAGCGATGACCATCACTGACACCCCTGGCGCACTGAGCGAACCACACACCACCGACCGGCTGTGTGCGAACGCTATCCGTGTGCTGGCGATGGACGGCGTCCAACAGGCCAACAGTGGGCACCCCGGCATGCCAATGGGCATGGCCGATGTCGCCTATGTGCTGTGGAGCCGTTTCCTCAAGCATAATCCGACCGACCCGACCTGGCCTGACCGTGACCGCTTTGTGCTTTCGGGGGGCCACGGCTCGATGTTGATCTACGCCCTGCTCCATCTGAGCGGCTATGACTTGAGCCTCGACGAGTTGCGGAATTTCCGCCAGTTGGGTTCACGCACGCCGGGCCACCCGGAGTACGGGCATACCCCCGGTGTCGAGACGACGACCGGCCCATTGGGCCAGGGCGTTGCCACGGCAGTCGGTATGGCTTTGGCAGAGCGTTACCTCGCCGAGCAGTTCAATCGCCCGGATTTTACTGTGGTGGATCACACCACCTATGTGCTGGCGGGCGACGGCGACCTGATGGAAGGGCTGAGCCACGAGGCGGCTGGTATTGCCGGACACCTCAAGCTGGGCAAGTTGATCGTGCTGTACGACGACAACCACATCACGATTGATGGCTCGACCGACCTCTCGTTTACCGAAAATACGCTCCAGCGCTTTGAGGCGTATGGCTGGCACGCCCAAGCGGTGGACGGCCACAATCAGGCCGCGATTGCTGAAGCCATTGAGCAAGCCCGCCGCGCCAGTGACCGCCCCAGTCTCATCGCTTGTCGCACCACGATTGGCTACGGCAGCCCCAACAAAGCTGGCACGAGCAAAGTCCACGGCGAACCCCTCGGCGCGGCTGAGGTGC
>CAIRDL010000618.1 GCA_903877345.1 uncultured Oscillochloris sp.
GAGGCCGAGGCCCGACTGGAGCCAATCGGCGGCGAGGAAGGCGGCGGCGGCGGCGAGGCCCATCGGCAAGGCCACCAGTGCGGTCAACAGGAGGAAGCGGCTGAATTCGCGGCGGTAGAGGCGCAGTCCTTCGTCAAGGAGCGTAAGAATCGGCGTGAAACTCTGGCGCATCGTTTAACGCTCCAACAGCGTGTCAGCTTCGCCCACCAGCTTGAGCAGCGCAGCTTCGTCGGGGGGCGGGCCAGCCATACGGGCGAAAAGTCCGGCCACGGCTTGCGCTTGGCTCGGGTGCGTTTGGGCGATGGTCGTCACCAGAGTCGTTTCGTCAAGGTCGGGACTAAGCCCGTAGTGTTTCGCCAGTTTGCGCTTGAAACTGGCCCGGTAATGGTCGCGCACATAGGCATGTTTTCCGGCGCGGCGCAGGAGACCGGCCATGCTGGCGAGATACTCGGCGCTACTGCGGCGGGCGGTTTCGGCGCGGAGGGGCACAGGTCGCCCGAAGCGCCGCCCGGTGAACACCAAATAGCCCGCGCCCACCAGACACCCGTAGATGGCGGCCCACCCCCACGGCGTTTCCAACAGCAACGAGCGCAAGTTCGTCTCGCCGACAAAGCCGTGGTGGAACTCGTCAAACACGACGCGCCCGCCCTGCGGTATGCGGCGCAAGAGATTAAGCACCATCGCGGCGTTCTGGTCGTCGCGCAGGCCCACATTGCTGAAGGGGTAAAGGGCAGAACTGGCGAAGACATAGCCCTCGCCGTGGCGCAGGCCAACAAGTACCGGCGCGGCGGTAGTGCCGGCCAACGGGACGCAAGCCGCGCCTGCGACGAGGACACTGGCGGTGCGGGCATCAAGGCGTGTTGTCGCTGGCTGGCCCAGAATTGGCTGAAGCACCGGAGCCAGGGTAAGGTGCGCGCCGTCTTGGGTTGCCGCGAGGGTCAAGTCAAACGCAGCGAGCAACGGGGCTGCCGGGGCGCTTGGCCCAAGGCGTTCTTCAGCCAGCAACAGCGTCCCGCCAGCCGTAACCCACGCCCGTACCGCCGTTGCCTCCTCGCGGGTGTAGCGTTCGCGGGGGCCGAGGACGACCAGCAGATCGGTGGTTGGGTTGAGCGTGAACGCCGCATACTCCAGACGCTCAACCTGATAGCCGAGGGCCGTGAACCAGCGGTGCAGCGCCAAAGCACCTTGCGGCCCACTGATGTGACTGCTCGCATTGCTGCCAAGGGTGCTGGTACTGCGCCCGGGGCCAAGGCCGATCAGGGCCGCCAGGGCGACGAAGAGGGCCACTAAAAGGATCATGTCACGTCGCGGCATCGGGCTTCCTTGCAGATTGTAGATTGCAGATTGCAGATGCGTTCGACTCAATCCCCCATCCCCATCCCCCATCCCCTAACTCCCAGGCTCAGTCGTCACGGCACGCAGCGCCTCGACTTGGCGTTCGACCTCGGCATACCCGGTGGCGTCGAGGGGCGCACCGCCATACCAAACGCGGTCAGCAGTCTCCACAATCGGGCGGAGGCCAGCGTGGGCGGTTGGGCGTTCGCGCAAGCGTCCCAAGTGCTCGCGGTTGGTCTGATGCGGGTCATAAGGCAGCACGCGCCCCTCGTCAAGCCAGAGCAGGGCGGCGAGGGCGAGCAAACGCGCCGCGCCTCGATAGTCGCCGGCGCGGGCCAGCGCAGCGGCTTGCGTCCGCGCCTCGGCGGTGTTGTGGGCCGCACGTTCAGCGGGGCTGGGCAAGGTCGTTTCGGCGTGGAACGTGCGGCGCAGCCCGCGCAGCCAAATGGTCAGCACCGCGATGACGAGGGCCGCACCCAGCGCAGTAAGCAGCCAAGACGCGGCGGTGCCGGGTTCGCCGGTCGCGGCATTACCGACAGGCGGCAACAGACCGTCGAGGCGTTCAAAGAGCCATCGGATAAAGCGTTCGAGGAAGTTCGGCTCGCGGGGCGGAGCCGGAACTGTAGGCTGCTCGAACGGCGGGCGAGCGAGCAGTTCGTCGAGGCGTTGGATGGCCTCGGGCGGCGCGGGCGGCGAGCGGGTCGCCAGGGCGTCAAGGAGGGCACCCAGGCGGGCCGCCACCATCGGCAGATCGGGCGCGGGTTTGGCGAGTTCAGCCGCCAGCCAGCGGTTGTCCACAGGCGCGAGCGTGCCGTCCGGCAGCGTAATCGTTGTCGCCGTCGTGAGGGCTGGCACCACTTGGAGCACATCGAGCCGGTCACCACGCGCCGCCGCCGCCCGGGCTTCACGCAACAGACGTTCGTAGTGCGCGAAGTCAAGGGTTGGGGCTTGGGCACTGGCGGGCGTGACCCACACCAGCGCGATAAGTACCAGGAACACTGGGGAATAGCGCATAGCGCGATGGGCCTAGCTTGCGTTGCCAAACAGCGTGGCGCTTCAAACGGTGTAACGCCATTGTAGCAGAACCGAACCGAGAGACGCCTCGGCGAGTCTCTGTTACGGCGTTGCCGTCAGCGTTGCTGTCGGCGTCGCCACCGGCACAAGATCGGCAGGCGGTGGGGCGAGGGTTGCTAACGGCGTGCTGGTGGGCACGGCCGCGCTCTCACCTGCCACATCAACCGCCAGATCGCTCAGGCGCTCGAGGAAGCGCGTGATGCGGTCGGTACGGCGCTGAAGTTCGGTGACACGAGCGGCGGTGTCGGCCTGCGTTGTCGCGACCACCGCGACGAAAATCTGCGCTTGCTGCCCTTCCGCCTGGATGGTCGCAGCCACAGCGATGTTGGCGCGCAGTTCACCCGCGAGCGCCACCGTGGTGCCATGCTGCGCGGCAAGGGTGGTCGCCTGTTGCGCGAAGTTCGTCGCCTGGGCTTCGAGAACGCCGACGCGCTCGTTCGCCGAGGCCAACTGGCGGGCCTGTTCGCTCTCAGCAGTACGGAGCAACGCCACTTCCGTTGTGAGGACGCCCGCCTGCGTTTGTAGGGCGACCACATCGGCACTAGACTGACGGATCTGTCCGGGGGTTGCTAAATCAAAGCCGAAGCCGAAGTAAGCAATCCCGGCTAGGGCCACGAGACCCAGCGCCACGCTGAGCGTCAGGGTCAGGAGCCAGCCGATGACCCCAAGGAGCCAACGACCACAACCTTGCAGGATCGGAACGGGCAGACGACCTGTGGCGGGCGCTGGGTCTAACGGCGGGGCGCTGGGCGACGGGGTGGGCTGACTCATGGGGTTTCCTGTTACAACTGCGGGTGCTACGGCGATTGTACCCGAAGCGCAGGCTATGCCTTGCTCCTGCGTTGGGTGCGAGCCGCCCATCCGCCTCCCTATTCGCTGAGGCTGCTACACTCCCGCGTAACACGCCTGCTCTGTAGCAATCTAAACCTACCCCGCAGCCGCACGCAGATGCTCGATCACCCGTGCCGCATTGCGCTGTGCATCGAAATAGCATTCCGCCCGTGCCCGTGCGGCTCCGTCCCATCCGCTCGCGCAGCCCCGGATCGGCCCCCAGTTGGGCGAGCTGCGCCCCCAAGGAGGTAACCTCTCCAGGCGGCACCAGGAAGCCGCTCTCCCCTTCAGTCACCACATCAACCAAGCCCCCCACTGCTGTAACCACTAGGGGCAAGCCCGCCGCACTCGCCTCAATCGCCGCAATCCCAAAGGCTTCAGCCTCGGTCGGCAGCACAAATACCTCCGCACGCTGATAGAGTGCGATCAGTTCGGGAGTATTGGGCCGCATCGTGTAATGGGTGGTCAGGCCCGCCTCTGGCGCGATTTGCGTGCGCGTTACCAGATGAAGTTCGGCGGTGCCTGTGGGCAAGCTCCGAAAGGCTTTCAGCAGCGTCGCACCACCTTTTCGGTAGAGATCGCCCCCAACGAACAGAATGCGGAGCGGCCCGCCAGTCTGCCGTGGCCCTGGTACCCATCGTTGGAGATCTACCCCCGGTGGTACCACCTCAAGCTTGTCCAGACTAACACCGTAGTCCTGCACCAACGAGTCCCGTGCCCAATTTGACCAAGGCAGCATGCGGAACGCACCACGAAAGAGCGCCACATTCACCCGATGCTTGTAGGCGGCGAGTGGCCCACCCCGATCCGCCTTGTGGCCGTGACGGCTCCCAGGGCTAAAGCCCCTGGGCTTCAAGGGGATGCCGCCCCATCCCACATACCAGAGCTGTCCGTTGACAGAAAGGTTCCGACACCAGGAGGTTTTGCCCGGTACATCC
>CAIRDL010000619.1 GCA_903877345.1 uncultured Oscillochloris sp.
ACGAACCTTGTCTTAGATTTTAGATCGCTGGCACCTTGACAGTCTTGGACAAGGTTCGTGGCTACTCTACAGTTTCAGTTTGCGCGGGACGTTCTGCTGCTTCTGGCCTGAACCCTAACACCTGGCTCCTGAAACCTTGTCTTAGGCAAAGAACGCCCGCAGTTCGTTAAGCCCACGGGCGGTTCCAAGGGCGACCATCAGCTTGATACGAGCTTTGGGGCCGCTGAGGTTATGGGCGAACAGCACGCCTAAACGCCGCAAATCGTGGTAGGCCCCAACATAGCCATATTCGTCGCCGAGACCACCCGCCCCACAGCGCGAGGCGATGACGACGGCGGTGCGACGTTGGAGGGCTTCACTCAGGTGCGGCAGCCACCACGGCGGCACGCGCCCACCACCAAACGCCTCGATCACCAGTCCAGCTACACCATCCTCAAGGCTGTGGCGCAACATCCGCACGTCCGCGCCTTGCGTCAGTCGGATCAGATCCACCAGTTCTTCAAGGCGTTGGCAAGCGATCTGTTGGCGACCCACCGGCTGCCGTGCGATCCAGACGCGCTCGCCTTCGACCCGCCCGAGAGGGCCGGTACCCGGCGAAGTAAAGGCGGCACGGGATTGTGCGTGCAGCTTCTGCGCCTCGGCGGCGGCGTGAATCTCCTCGTCAAAGACGAGCACCACGCCGAGATCGCTGGCGCTCGGCGTCGAGGCCACGCGCACGGCGGCGGCGAGGTTGGCGAGACCGTCGTAGCCGAGACTGGTAGCGGCCCGCATAGCCCCGGTGATAACGACCGGCTTGGAAGTGCGGAGCGTCAGATCCAGAAGATAGGCCGTCTCTTCAAGCGTGTCGGTGCCGTGGGTAATCACCACCCCATCAACTTCGGGGCGTTCAAGCGCCGCCGCCACGCGCCGTGACAGATCAAGCGCGTTGACCGGGGTAAGGTGGCTGCTCGGCAGATTGGAAAACTCCTCGAACGCCAAGTCGGCTCCGCCACGAGGCAACATCGCAAGGACGTCCTCGCCCTTGAGGGCGGGAATGGCACCGGCGAGATTTGGCCCGCGCCGAGTGGCGATGGTGCCCCCGGTGGTGATGACGATGATGCGCGGCATCGGATTCTCCCTGTAGTCGCTAGGCACCTTTACGCGCTACCCAGAAGATGCGCTGGGCGCGTGGTCCCGGCGGACTCAACGTAAAGCTGTCGTAGCAAGCCTCGACGTGCAGGCCCGCCGCTTCGAGCAGGGCCGTGACCAGTTCGGGCGGGTAGCAGTACTCGATATGGCATTCGTCGAAGCGCAGGTACCCCGTCATGTCGTCGCCCACAAAGCCGGTGAGCAGCATCGTGTTGGCGGCGATGGTCGCATCAAAGCTACTGCGCTCGATCTGCACGTACCCGTCCTGTTCACGCACGGAACACGCGCCCCATTCATACTCAAGGAAGTGGCGTGTATTCATGTCCGCCACGTAGAGTCCCCCAGGCGTAAGGGCCGTAGCAACGCCAGCGAAACAGGCAGCTAACTCGTCCGTCGTGGGCAGATAGTTCAGACTGTCGTAGGTGCATGTGGCGAGATCGAAAGCCCCGGCGGGCACTGCCCCCGCAAGCTCGCGCATATCGGCTTGGACAAAAGTCAAGGCGTCACGCCGCCGTGCGCTGCGCAGCTTCGCCCGCGCTTGAGCCAACATCGCGGGCGAAGCGTCCACCCCAGTTACCTGCCAACCTGTGTGGTTTAAGAGCAGCGCGAGCGTGCCGGTGCCGCAGGCTATATCAAGGGCGCGCTGACCGGCAACGGGGTGATGCGTGAGCAGTTCGCGCAAGTAGGTGTGAACCAACAGGGCAAAACGCACTTGACCACTGGCATCGTAGGCAGGGGCGTAGCGTTCGTAGGGCGGGGCAAGTGGCAAGTCGCTTTGATCAAGCATAGGTGAGGCGCTCCTGGCACCGCCGCCATTGTAGCACGCTGTTAGCTTTTGGATTTTAGACAGTAGCGCATAAGGAACGCCGTCACCCTGAGCGCAGCGAAGGGTCTCGGCGGGTGGAAAGGACATCGGGACGCTTCGCTGACGCTCAGCGTGACATGCTGCCGGGATACTTAAAAATTTCCGCTTCCCTTATTGTTTCTTGAACAGGAAGATATACTCGTGCTTGAAGACATAAAACCCACCAACGAGCGCTCTGTACCTCCAAAGTTCCTTCTGATTACGTTTGCCAGCCGTCTCCTCAAAGTTCTTGACGATGATACTCTTGAGGGAAAAGCCCCTTTGCATGACCTCATTCATAGTCTGGAACCCGAGTGGAATCCAATCGCCTTGCGCATACTTATCACCAATGACGATCACAAGGTAGCGCCCTTGATCGAGAACTTGGGCGGCGTTTGCGGCAATCGTGCCCAGCATGGTTATGAATACATCAACCGAAGATGCATTAGAAATATCATGCACATCATCACTAAATTTAATAATATCAAAATATGGCGGGTGCATGATGACTAATTGAACCGAGGTTTGCCCGTACTTTTTCAGTAATGCTTTATAGTTAATCGTTGTGCTATCCCCCTCGATCACATCAACCGTAACGTCATGCTTATTAGACTCGGCCGCGACAAGCTTTTTCGCATGCTCAACCATACGATGCTGGAGTTCAACGCCGATGGTGTTTCTGCCAAGCCGTTGCCCCTCGATCAGCGTTGTGCCTGAGCCGGCAAACGTATCGAGAACCCAGTCTCCCTTTTTTGTGTACCGCTTCATCATCTGATTCGGGATCTGCGGAATGAAATTGCCCCAATACCCTGCCGTATGCACCCCTGAATGATCGCGCCGATCAATGAGCCATAAACTATCGGTAAGAACATCGTTATATTCTTTCCAGCGATTTAGATTCAAATCATTAACTGAACTTGTGCGGACTTCTGAAACGCTCTTGATTAAGCGGTCAAGGTAGTATTGTGCCCGCGCCAAAGTCAGGGCGGTCGCGATCTGATGAAGCTCGTTGCTAAGATAAGCTTGGGTAAACTCGACATGATGCTGCGTCAACCCATGCCCATAGATCGTGTGCTGGGTATCTTGCAACGCATGTTTAAAATCTGAAAGAGCACTACGCAGTGAGGCTAGCGAACTTATCGTCTTCCACTGCTCGAATAGACCCATTAAAGCGTTTTTGTCTAAACGTACCATTTGGTTTTCGCTAGCAAAACCCTCATTACCAAGGAAGAGTGGGGCGTGAAGATCGCGCTGTGGCATATGTTTTGTTCCTTTCGTGCCTCTATTCAGCCATAGTGTACCACATCTCGCGGAGCCTTGATGCGACTAAGTGGTAAGGAAAATGATCTTAGTACTACAACGAGCGTGCGTCACAGAAGCCCACAGAATCGCACAGAAATATAGTTTTCTGGCAATGAAGAAGTCTCGTTATAGTAAGCCCTAGGCGGTTCATGGGAGAGACGCAAGATGGTGCGGCGCTACGCCCTGCCACACCGTTGCGTCCATTCCCCCAGCACCCATCTCCAACGAAAGCCGCGTATAATCGAGGCTATCTTTCGTGGCTACCATCCGAGGGTGCAATGCTGATTTGCTATGACCAGCAGAGTGGCGAGGGCTGTCAGACCGAGAATCCTGATGGGGCGACGCAGTGCCAA
>CAIRDL010000620.1 GCA_903877345.1 uncultured Oscillochloris sp.
ATCAGCAAACGGTCGAAGTCAGTGGCCTGCCCGATGCGGGTATTTTCAACCCAGTAATTCACCCGTGGCACCGGCGTAAACATCGCATCCACCGGCATTTCGCCAATCGGCAACAGGTCACGCTGATCGGCGGCGAGGTAGCCCCGGCCCCGCTCAATGGTCAACTCGATTTCGAGGCGGGCGGTACTATCGAGGGTGCAAAGGTAATGGTCTGGATTGACGAGCGACACGGCGCCCGGCAAATCAAGCTCGCGGGCGGTAATCCGTCCGGGGCCACGGCGCGACAAGCGCGCCTTGACGGGGCGCTCGGCCAACGAGCGAACGCGCACCCCCTTGATATTCAGGATTAGTTCAGTTACATCTTCTCGTACGCCCTCGAGTGTGGCAAATTCCTCAAACACCCCATCAATCTTAACCCTGGTAATCGCTGCCCCTGGGATTGACGAGAGCAATACGCGCCGAAGTGCATTCCCCAAGGTATGACCATAGCCGGGGTCAAGCGGTTCAATCTTGAAACACCCGAACTTTTCAGCGACCTGCACAATCTCGATCTTGGGCATGGCGATGTCAAGCACGTCACGCCTCCATCAACTTTAGCGACTGTAGAACTCGACGATCAGCTGCTCATTGATCCCGGCCTCGGCATCTTCGCGACGGGGCAGGTTCACCATTGAGCCAGACAGCTCGGCAGGACTCAGGCGCAACCAATCGGGGGTTCGGTACTTATTCAACTCGCCGCTGTCCACCAAGTTCTTGAAATAAGCGCGGCGGCGGCTCTCGGGGCGCACGGCAATCACCTGGCCCACCTTAACCGTATAGGAAGGGATATTGGTTTTGCGGCCATCAACCACAATGTGGCCGTGCGTAACCAACTGGCGGGCTTGGGAGCGCGTGGTCGCCATACCGAGGCGGTAGACAATATTATCAAGGCGGCGCTCGAGCAGACTGAGCAGATACTCACCCGTGACGCCACTGCGGCGGGCGGCCTGCTCGAAGACCCGGCGGAACTGGCGCTCCAGCACCCCGTAGATGTACTTCACCTTCTGCTTTTCGAGCAACTGAAGGCCGTAGTCAGAAACTTGGCGGCGGCGAGCGGTAGGGCCGTGCTGTCCAGGGGGAAAAGGCCGCTTCTGAAGAATGCGGGTACCCTTTTCCGTAATGCCAATCCCGAGCCGTCGGCTCACTTTTCCGACGGGACCATGAAAACGCGCCATAGCGTGGGGAGTCCTCTCTGCATAGTTCGGGCGACGAGACGGGCGCAGAACGCTCGTTCGGGGCGTTGCCACCGTGGGGGGCGCCAGGGAACTGCGCCCTGCGGTACCGACCACGGTCATCTCGCCGTCAATTCATCACAGGGCCAAGGCCCAACGGACTTACACGCGGCGGCGCTTGGGTGGGCGACAGCCATTGTGGGGAATGGGCGTCACATCAGTAATGGACGTGACTTGCAACCCCGCCGACTGGAGCGAACGGACGGCGGCCTCGCGACCGGAACCGGGGCCTTTGACAAAGACCTCCAGCGCCCGCATCCCGTTCTCCATCGCCTTACGGGCAACCGTATCCGCCGTCACCTGGGCGGCGTAGGGCGTGCTCTTACGCGAACCCTTGAAGCCCGACTGACCGGCGCTCGCCCAACAGACCACCGCGCCATGCGGGTCAGTAATCGTCACAATCGTATTGTTAAAGGTGCTCAGCACATGGGCTTGGCCCCGTGGCACATTCTTGCGCTCACGACGCTTGCCGCGCTGCCTTGTCGCCGCCGCTCCACCCTTTTGACCCTTCGGGGGCATACGTTAACTCCTTAACACACCATCAGCACAGGCAGGCGGCGCAGGCCCTTACCTGTGCACAGATGAATCGCAGCGGGCGTCACTTCTTCGCGGTCTTCTTCTTGATGCCAATGGCCTGACCCTTGCGCCCACGGCGCGTACGGGCATTTGTCCGGGTACGCTGACCGCGCACCGGCATGCCGCGCCGGTGCCGCAGCCCCCGGTAGCAGCCAATGTCCATCAGCCGCTTAATGTTTAGTTGCACCTCGCGGCGCAAATCGCCCTCGACCCGATACTCGCGATCCACCACCTCGCGGATGCGGCCAACTTCTTCCTCGGTGAGATCGCGAACCCGAGCCTCGGCATTCACATTGGCCTTACGCAGAATATCCGCGCCGTTGGAGCGCCCGATCCCAAAGATGTAGGTGATCGAGATGCCAACTTTTTTGTTGCGGGGGATATCAACCCCAGCGATACGTGCCATTGAAGATCCTCGTCCTGCTAATCTGGCGCGGCTCGTCCGCGACCCGTCCGCGCCGCCGGCCTCTGTTGGCGCGTGCTACGGCGGCTCTATCCTTGCCGCTGCTTATGCTTTGGTGTGCGCGAGCAGATCACGCGGATCACGCCCTTACGCTTAATCACCTTGCAGTACTCGCAGCGGGGCTTCACCGAAGCGCGTACTCTCATCGTCGTTCCCCTTGCGATGGTCGCCTGACCGCCGCGCTAACGCTCTTTTCAGGAAGATCGGACTGGTCAGCACCTGACCTACTTGTAGCGGTACGTAATCCGGCCACGGGTCAAGTCATAAGGCGAAAGTTCCACCAGTACCCGATCACCCTTGAGAATACGAATGTAGTTCATCCGCATCTTGCCCGAAATATGGGCTAACACCTCGTGCCCATTCTCTAACTCCACCCGGAACATCGCATTAGGCAGCGGTTCCGTGATGGTGCCCTCCATCTCGATCACGTCCTTCTTTTTCGACATATCACTCCTTCAGTTCCGTTGGGGTCACCATAAACTGGCTGAGCGCCTTGAGCATCGCCTCGTTAACCCAGGTAATCTCGCGCTGACCGTCAATTTCGTGCAGAATAGCTTGGCGCTGATAGTGGTCAATCAGCGGCATCGTTTGGGCGAAGTAGACATCCAGCCGATGCTGGGCGGTCTCCATCGAATCATCGCTGCGCTGATAGAGTTTGCCGCCACAAGCATCACAAATTCCCGGCCAGTGGGACGGGAAATAATAGATATTATACGTGGCCCCACAGGTTTTGCAAGTTTGCCGCCCCGCAATGCGGCGCAACAGCACTTCGTTCAGCACACTCAGGTAGAGCACACCATCAATCTTGCTGTTGTGCTCCGCCATCGAGGCACTAAGCGCCACCGCCTGATCCCGTGTCCGTGGGAAACCGTCAAAAATTACGCCTTGATCACAGTCGGGAGCCTTGATGCGTTCCAAAATCATGCGGATCACAACCTCGTCGGGTACCAATTCGCCGCGATCCATGTATGATTTGGCGAGCATGCCGAGTTCCGTCCCCTCACGCAGCGCCGCCCGAAAAAGGTCGCCGCTCGCCACATGGGTCAGTCCGGTTCGCTCCGACAGGGTCTTCGCCTGCGTACCCTTCCCCGCGCCTGGAGGCCCAAGCAAGATTACGTTGGTGGTCATATCGCGCTCTCTTCGCTCAGCTAGCTGTTACGCGCCACTCTGCGCGCCCCAAGGCTGTTCGGGTGCGTCCCAGCAGGATGTTCCGCTGATCATTGGGCAACGCTGTGGCCTGCCCGCTGTCGCCCCCGATGATACCATATTCCCG
>CAIRDL010000621.1 GCA_903877345.1 uncultured Oscillochloris sp.
CGGATCACGGATCACGCATCACGGATCACGCATCACGCATCACGCATCACGCATCACGCATCACGGATCACGCATCACGCATCACGGATCACGCATCACGCATCACGGATCACGCATCACGCATCACGCATCACGCATTACGAGGAGTTTCTATGGAGCCAATCACGACCTTCAGCGGCAAAGCGGTGGCCGTACCCGCTGAAAACATTGACACCGACCAGATCATCCCGGCCCGCTATTTGAAGGTTACGGACAAGCAAGGGCTGGCGGAGGGGCTGTTCTTCGCTTGGCGCTACCTGCCTGACGGAACGCCGAACCCCGCCTTTCCGCTGAACCAACCCGCTGCCGCCGGGGCCACGGTGCTGGTCGCCGGGCGCAACTTCGGCTGCGGCAGTTCCCGCGAACACGCGCCGTGGGCGCTGCAAGGCTACGGCTTCACCGCCATCATTGCGCCTGCCTTCGCCGACATCTTCCGGGGCAACAGTTTGAAACTGGGCCTGTTGCCAATCACGGTGGATGAAGAAACCTACTATGAATTGCTCAGCCAGATTGAGGAAGATCCCACAACCACTGTCACGGTGGATTTACCCAACCAACAGGTAACGCTCCCTGGCGGGCGGGCCGTCACCTTTCCCATTGACCGCTTTGCGAAACACTGTTTGGTTCACGGCGTAGACCAACTCGGCTTCCTCCAACAGCAGGGCGACGCTGCCGCTGCCTATGAGGCAACACACCATGCGCCGGTGAATACCCACGCGCTGCGGTAAGGTGTCTCGTCCTCGTATTACGTCTCTCAAATGCATGTGAATCCCACTGCATAACCGCATCTCTGACCAGGCGTTGGTCGGGGATGCGGTCGTTGTTGTTCTTCACATGGCCCTAGAAGTCCGGCAACGAGGTTTTCTTGCAAAAGCATTGGCTTCGACAAGCTCAGCCAACGGACGCTAGCTGAGCTTGTCGAAGCCAGCATGTATATCTGAAGACTTCATTGCCAGACTACTAGCCATACCTTGTATCTGGAATGATTTTGGACTAGTATACTTAGTGGCGATCCACTGCTGATCGCCGACCCTCTGGGGCGTATGAAGCACGCTATCCTGACGATGCGAGAGGGACGACCATGATCTTACGTTTGGAAGGGAGCACCATCCTTATCGCTGACGATGAGGCACCAATCCGCGAACTGCTCTACGATATTCTCGCCCCCGAAGGCGCCACTGTCCGGCTCACAGGCTCAGGCAAAGAGGCGCTTGCCGCAATTGAGCATGACGAACCTGATGTCGTTATCCTCGATGTACGCATGCCCCCGCCTGACGGTCTGGCCGTACTCCAGACACTGCGTACCAAGGGTCTGGATCTACCTGTGCTGATCATTACCGCCCAAGACTCCTCGACCATGACGATTGAGGCGATGCAACGAGGCGCTTACGACTATTTGGGCAAACCGTTCGACCCCGACGAGATTCTGCACACCGTCCAACGGGCAGTTGAGCATCGCCGCCTCACCCGGCGCGTCTTGGCCCTCGAACGGCAAGTCACCTCCGATCCCCGCGACATCCTGATCGGGCGCAGTGGCGCGCTGCAACAAGTTTACAAGCTGATCGGACGCGTGGCGGGTAGCGACGCCACGGTGCTGATTACCGGCGAGAGTGGCACGGGCAAAGAGTTGGTGGCCCAAGTGTTGCACCGTAGCTCGAACCGGCGTGAAGGCCCGTTCATCGCCGTCAATTGCGCCGCCTTGCCCGAAACGCTCCTCGAAAGCGAACTCTTCGGCCATGAGAAGGGGTCGTTCACCGGGGCGATGGCTCAGCGCAAGGGCCGCTTTGAGCAGGCCGCGAAAGGCACGCTTTTTCTCGATGAGATTGGCGAGGTCAGCCCGACGACGCAGAAGAAACTCTTGCGGGTACTCCAAGAGCGCACCTTTGAGCGGGTTGGCGGCAACGCGCCGCTCAAGGCCGATGTGCGCGTGCTGGCCGCCACCAACCGCAACCTACTTGAAGAGGCGCGTAACGGCACCTTCCGCGAAGATCTTTACTATCGGCTCAATGTCGTCAACATTCACATGCCTGCGCTGCGCGAGTGCAAAGACGACATCCCGCTGCTGATTGACCACTTCCTGCACAAAC
>CAIRDL010000622.1 GCA_903877345.1 uncultured Oscillochloris sp.
ATCCGAGTGGACAAGCGGAGGCATTGGATACGTGAGCCTGATGACGAGCGCCCACGCCTCGTTCCCGCGTATCCAGCCTGAAGCGGCAGAAGGGAGCACGATGAACGAGCTTGATCTCGTGGTGTTGACCCACCCCATCGCTGCCCACGGGCTGGAACCGGGGAATGTCGGCACGCTGGTACACGTCTACCAGAACGGTCAGGCGTATGAGGTGGAGTTCGTCACGGCTGAAGGGGCCACCATCGCCGCCCGTTGCTGGTCGAGCACGCACCCCAGCGCATCGCCCAGGTTCTTCAACAAATGCCAACGATCAGCCACCTGTACCGCGTCGGGAGCCCCCATACGTGCGCCGTCTGCGTACGTGCCGCCCCGGTCACGACTGATGACCTCGATTCCTGGATGCGCCTCGAGCCATTGGGCAAAGGTCGCGGCCGAACGGTCGGGCAGCAGATCAATGCTGGTGCCGCGCTCAATATAGCAATCCTGTTGGGGTTGTTGCGTGGAGTCGAGGCTTTAGCCGGATAGGGCCGCCTAAAGGCTCGACTCCTTTTCATAACCTGTGTAGGATTGCTATAGCAATGAGGATGGTGCCATAGGTATGGCCCGTGCGCTGTGCCCAGTCATCCACACCCAGGATGCGTGGGGGCGGTAGGTCAGGACGTTCGATACGGCGTACTCGCCGGAGCAGCGTGTCACGGCTCGCCGCATGATCCAGATCCTCGGCCAAGCGCTGACCAGCGGCTCCCCCCAGGGCGACCCCAATGCGCTGCTGCTGCGCGGCCAGCCGAGTCGTGCGCCGTGCCCAAGGACGGGCGATCTGCGGCACCCGTTCGCAGAACATCCGACGCGGACATTCCTCCCGCCGACAAAAGCACGTCCGAACATGGAGCTGCACCTGAACCGTGACCTCAGCCCAGGGGAGATCGGCCAAGGTACGGTCGTACTGACGATGCACATACGGGGACGCCATGGCACACCGGGGACAACGCGGCGTTTCCTGGGTTGAGGTGACCTCCAGAATCAAGGTGTGGGTCAGTTCGTCACAAAGAACCCGGTCAAGACACCGATCCGTCTGGCTCGGGAGCAGCAGGTGCGTGATGACCTGCAGCATATCGTCAAGCATGGGATCGCTCCTTTGTATCGTCAAGCGGTGCGCTACCGCTATGACGAACGGGCGGGGAGCTTGGATCACCAAAAGTGCGTAAGAGCCATTTCGAAACTGTATTTTGCGACACGCGACCCCAGGGAAGTGGCCGGGTTGCACGGTGCGGCGGGCGCAACTTCGCCGTGATAGACGTGCAGCTTGACCGCTTCATTGCCTGGATGGACGGGCGCTACAAGAGCATGGACGACGGCAGCGTCACCGAAGCGCAGTGTGCTGCCTCCCGGCGCAGCCTGGTGGGCGATGAGTGGCGGGCTATTCGCAAGAACCTGCCAGGGGCAAAAGATATGCCTTCGGCTGCCGCTCGGCTGCTCGACATCCTGAGCGAAGGACGGAAGGCGGGCATCTGTGCGCTTGCTGCGTCGCACTTGGACACCGCTGAGGGCATGGGCATCACGGGCGAGAAGGACATGCTCAAATGTTTCGACATGATCATCTACCTGGGGGCAATGGCGACGAAGTACGTCCTCGCATCAGCACGAATGGCGCGGCCTGCGGTGGTGTACGACCCAGAGCACGATGTCTGGGCACAGCTCATCATTGCTAGGACTTACGCAGTTGCCCGCTTGTGCGCCATTCCGGCCTGCGGGAAGCCATCGTCGTTGGTGCTGAGGTGCAACTCAATGCGTCCGGCCAGATCGTTACCGACACTTGGCGCTGGCTCGTCACGCAGTATCCCTATCTGTCCCTTGATGCGTGGGTGCTCATGCCCGATCACCTCCACGGTATCATTGCCATCGTTGATGCGCCATGTGCGGTGTCTAATGATACGGGAATTCCAGCTATCAAGCCCCTTGGCCAGATCATCGGCGCGTTCAAGACGGTGTCTACCAAAGCGATCAATGATCGTCGGGACACACCGGGCATGTTGGTCTGGCAGCGCAATTTTTGGGAACATATCATCCGCAGTCAGGTTGACCTTGACCGCGTGCGTGTGTATATTCAGGATAATCCGCGTCGTTGGTCTGCGCGGCGGAGTTGAGCATAGCGTATGAGCGCCCCCAATCCTGACACTTCCAAAATCGCCGCCTTGCGTGCCGCAATAGCGCAACTTGATCGCGCCATTGCGAATCTGGAAGGCATGCCCGAAGCCCAGGCGTCGCTCCGTGAGCAGCGTGACGCAAAGGCCCGTGAACTGGCTCGTCTGGAAGCGCATGCGCCCGCGAGCGATGGTATCCACAGCGACCGTGATACCTACGTCGCTGGCCGCGACATCAACAATTACTACGGTGCCGACGCCACTCAGGTAGCCCCGCTGCTGCGGGCTTACTTGAGTGAACTGTCCGGCACCTGTACACAACTCTCCCTCGCCGACGCGGAGAGTGTTGACCCGAAGAAGACGGCCACCCTTGAACTCCAGATGGTCTATGTGGGCCTGGAGGTGACGCGCCAGGTTGATTTGCCGCCCGAAGACCCGCAGGAGCAGCGTGAACGGGCAATCACGCTCATCACGCAGGGGTGGGGCTACGCGGGGCTCGATGCGTATGCAGCCATATACAATGTGACGTCTGAAACCGCACTTGCCCACGCTATCCGGCAACTCACCCCACGCGAACGGCAGCGGCGGCTGCGGGCGGTCGAGGTGCTCGCCGAACACCCTCGCCTGGTGCTCACCGGCGCTCCGGGCAGCGGCAAGAGCAGCTTCGTCAGCTTTGTGAGCTTCTGTCTGGCCAATGGCGAAGGAGCGTGGTTCACCCATTTGGGCGCAGCCTGGCCCCACGGTCGGCTTCTTCCCATCCGGGTGGTGCTGCGCGAGTTCGCCGCGTGGCTCGCTGCTCGCCCGACGCCCACCGCTGATCCGGGGGTGCTCTGGCAGTGGCTGGAGCAGGGCGCGGGCAAGCCGCCGTTGCTGGTACACCACCTGCGATCCGCCTTTGCCGATGGGCTGGCGTTGCTGCTCCTTGATGGTCTGGATGAGGTGCCTGCCGCTGTGTCCGGCCCATTGCTCACCATCATCTCCGCCCTTGCCAGTGGGCGCGGGCGCTGCGTCGTCACCTGCCGCGTGCTGGACTACGAACGGGTCAAGCACCGGTTGCCCGACTGGCCGGTCGAGCAGATCGCACCGCTCTCGGCGGCGCTGCGCGACCAGATGATTGACCACTGGTTCGCGGCACTGGAGCAGTTGCACCGCACAACGCGTGGCTCCCCCGCCGCTTTGCGCGACGATCTGAAGCGAAAAATTCCCACCCGCCCGGAATTGCGCCGTCTGGCGGGTACCCCGCTGTTGGTGACGATGATGATTCGGCTCCAAGCTCACGATGGCGATCTTCCCGGTGAACAGGTGACGCTGTACCGGCGCAGCGTCGATCTGCTCTTGCTCCAGTGGCGGCGTGATGCCGCTGGGCGCGTTTCCCTCAGCGAGATCCTGGCCTTGCCGCAGTGGAGTGAGTCGCACCTCAACCGCCTGCTCGACCGGCTGGCCTATGCGGCCCACGAGCGCGGCGTAAACGGTGATGGCGAGCAGGGAGCCGATCTACCGAGTGAGGTGGCGATTACAACCGCAAAGCAGTTTTTCGCCGCCTACGACCCTGCCCGTGGCTATGAGCGCGCTGAGCGGTTTGTGAACTATATCAGCGCGCATGGGAACGGGATCATCCAACGCCACGACCACGAGATCTATCGCTTTCCGCATCGCACCTTCCAGGAGTACCTCGCCGGACGCCGCTTGATGAGCGATGAAGATTGGCCGCACGAGACCCCGGCAGAGTTCGTGGATCGGGCGTTGGCCTGTACGGCGCGTGGCCCGCAGTGGCGTGAGGCGGTGCTACTGGCGGTCAGCCAGCATACGATGGAGGGGCGGTTGCGCCCGGTGATCAGTCTGGCCGAGGATCTGCTGAAGCGCTACCGAGGGGCGTGGGTCGGCAGTGATCTCATGCTCGCCACCGATGTGTTGCGCGAGGTTGGCCCCGAACGGGTGCGCGCCCAGCGCCCTGACTTGTGGGATGCGGTGCGCGCTGAGCTTGGAGCCATGCTTCAGGCGCTCAACGCGGATCGGACAGCGGCGCGGTACCCAGTGGCCGAGCGGGTGCGCGCCGGGTTCATGCTGGGCGCGCTGGGCGATGCGCGTATGCCGGTGACGGTCGCGCAGTGGCGAACGGAACTTGCCAAGCTTGCCAGCGGTGCGAGTGATGGCTACTTCTGCCCGATTGCTGCGGGAGATTACCGCATTGGCAGTGGTGACGATGATTCGGACGCACAGGACACCGAAAAACCACGGCATACGGTCAATCTCCCGCATGCCTACGGAATCGCCCGCTTTCCGATTACCAACGCGCAGTGGCTCGCCTGGGTTGACGATGGTGGCACCGCATCGCGCTATGCCGACGATGATGACCTGAACCACGCGAATCAGCC
>CAIRDL010000623.1 GCA_903877345.1 uncultured Oscillochloris sp.
GTGTATTGCGCTTGGGTACAGGTTTGGTAGCCCCAATCCGTGCCGGGCGAAAAGGGAACGGTGAACCAGCTTGAGGGCACCCCGTTGCTCCAGTACGTCCCATCAAGATAGGGCCGCAGCGCGTTGTCGTAGGCGCGCCAGTCGGTCGGCAGGCTGCAGCCGTTGGCAACACTAGGCACAAAATTGGGCCAAGAATCGATGCGGTGCTCGTGGGCTAATTCTTCGTAGCGCTTGACGACGGTGCGGGCGTAGGGCGTCCAATCTACCCAACAACTGCTGGTGTTGCTACCAGTGCCGGCCAAGCCCCGATGATAATTGCACAGCCCCGGCTCGGTATGCATGCCAAAGTAGGTCGTGATCACATTCATATCTGGCAGGATCAGATCCCAGACGGTCAGGGTCAGCGGCACCGTCGCCAGAGTTTGGCTGCCCGCCGTAACGGTGATGAGGCCGTGATAGACGCCCGCAACGGTCGCTTTGGGAATAAAGACATCAACCCACACCGGCTGGTTGAACCCGGCGGCTACGCTGAAGGGTGCGCCCACCGCCCGCGTCGTGGTCGTGTAAGGATCGGTAAACGGAATGAGCGGGTCGGGCAGACGCGCATCGCCAGTCGGCGAGTTTTTGGGAACCTCAAGGTTGCCGTGGGCGGTGACACTGACGTTCGTGAAATCAATGTAGGCTTCACGAAAGAACGTGATGTGGTCGGCAGTGAGACTATGGCCTGCGTCGTCAGTCAGCGGACTGGCGCTCAGCGTCACATTGGTGAGCGCCGTCTGCGCCGTGACGATGATCTGGCCGGCCTCGTAGGCGTTGCGCGCACTTTCTAGGACGAGGGCGCGACTTGAGCCAACGGCAGTCGTAGGCTGAATCTTCTCAGCGGTACCCGCCGTCCAGACGAGGTGCGTGCCCGGTGTTTCGACCAGCGGCAAATAGAGCGTACTGGTTACGGCGGTGCGAAGGGTGGCGGGAACTGGCCCCGGCGGTTGGGCCGCCGCCGCTTGCAGCGGAGCCGCCCCGTGGTCGCGCACGGACGGGTTGGGCTGCGTTGGGCTAAAGGCAAGCAAAAGCGTCAGCGGGACGAACAACAAAGCGAGACGAGTCATGGTGCAACCTCCTAACGCATGTTTCAGCTTGCAGCTTGTAGATTGCAGATTTGCTGTAGCAGGGCGCGATGCACTAGCCGCGTGCTCGCCCGCCGCGTGCTCGCCCGCCGCGTGCTCGCCCGCCGCGTCCTCGCTGCTGACAAGAACGCTGCCTGAGCTTGTCGAAGGCAGCACCCGGCTTCCCGTTCATTGCGTCGTCTGGCATAGTAAACTATCAAGCTGAAATGCCTGATTCTGAATCTTGCCTAACGCTAGATGGCGCAAGCGAAAAGCGTGGTGCAGTTCACTGATGCCCCAACACATCCCGCAAATCAAGGTAGGTGTTGCACCGGCGCGGCGTGGTGTTCGTCGCCAAGAACTCGGTGAGCGCGCCAAGTCGGGCCAAAGTCTCGCCCCGGTCGTCGTCATGCTCGTCAACGAGGCGCTGCAACAGGCGGCGCTGAAGCTGCCGAGCTTGGCTGGCGCGCAACGACCGCGCACAGTGTTCGGCTTCTTGCCGGTAGCGCACATCCTCGGGGCGACCGGGGTTCGTGATCAGGCGCAGCGCTTCGTCCCGCAACGGCTCGGCCAGCCCTTCCGCCCAGTCTTGCAGCCCTGCAAGCGTGCTTGGTCGCCACTCCAGGGGCAGCAGCAGAAACTGCCGCCAAAGCTCTTGGTACGTCGGCTCATCCAACAGATTCTCCAACCCACCGCCGAACAACTCTCGCATGCGCGGGTGCTGCGCCAAGCCAGTTTCCAACCAAGCCTCAATCGCGATGTCCAGCTTCGGGTAACGCAACGCCAGGGCGAGCAGATAGCCTTCGGGGCTAAGCACTTTCCGCCGCCCCTGCTGCCGCTCCAGTTCACGCGAGGTTGCTTTGGGCAGCGGCCTCGCCTTCTGATCCGGCCCCGCGTCAACGGGAATGCGCTTGGTAATGCTCGTGCGAAACGCCTGGAGTTGCCCCTGCCCCAACAAGCTCAAAATCATGTCGGCGCGCATGCCAATCACATGGGCGATCTGAGTCGCGTAGGCACGTTTGCCCGCTTCATCCAGTTCTTGCAACAACGGCACCAACCGCTCCAACGCTTGCCGTTGCGCCTCCGGCTGCGTGAAGTCTAGCCCGGCGGTAAACGTCTCCAGGTAGAAAGCCATCACCGGCACGGCCTCGGCGACCAAACGCCGCCAATGCTCCGGGTCAGCCTTAATCACCTCGTCGGGGTCGCGGCCTGTAGGCATCCGAATGATCCGCAGCGCCACCTCACTTTCGAGCCGCACGCTCCCTTGCGCCGTCGCCACCAAGCGCCCTTCCGCATCGTCACTTTCGCGCAGCGCATTCAGCCCCTTGAGCGTCGCTCGTTGCCCCGCCGGGTCGGCGTCGAGCGCCATATAGACGTTGTGCGAGAGCCGTTTGAGCAGCGCACTGTGCGCTTTGGTCAGCGCGGTGCCCAACGGGGCCACGACATTGTGGAAGCCGTGTTGGTGCGCGGTGATCACATCGAGGTAGCCTTCAACCACGACGGTGCGATCTTCCAGCCGGATGGTCTCACGGGCCAAGTCTAAGCCGTAGAGCAGTTCGCCTTTTTTATAAAGCAACGTTTCGGGCGTGTTGAGGTATTTGGGCGTGGCATCGCCCAACGCCCGCCCGCCAAACCCAACCACTTGACCCTTCGCGTTGCGAATCGGGAACATCAGCCGCCCACGGAAGCGGTCGTAGTAGCGCCCCGATTCGTGATGGATCACCAAGCCCGCCGCCTCGACCTCTTCGGGCGCGTAGCCCTTCTTCTCAGTCAAATAATCGAACAGGAAATTCCACTCGTCGGGGCTAAAGCCGAGTTGGAAGCTCTCAACACTCGCGGCGTTCAGCTCGCGCTTGGCGATGTAGGCGCGGGCGGGTTCGCCACGAGGCGTATTGATCAACACATGCTGAAACACTCTCGCCGCCAAGGTGTTGATTTCAAGCAATTTGACGCGCTGGGCGTCCTCTTCGCGGGCCACCTCGCCACGCACGACGAGTTTCACCCCGGCGCGGGCTGCCAGTTGCTCGAGCGCACTCTTGAAATCGAGACCCTGCTTCCGCATCACAAAGTCAAAAGCCGTCCCCGCCGCGTGACAACCAAAGCAGTAGAAACTCTGCGATTCGGGGTAGACCGTAAAGGCCGGCGTGCGCGTGTTGGGATGAAACGGGCAGTAGCCGACGTAACTGCGCCCGGTTTTCCGCAGGCTCACGCCCAAAGCGCCGATCAACTCGACGATGTCTATCTTGGCCCGAATTTCGTCAAGCTGGCTCATTCAGCGCCCCACGTGCGCGGCACAAACAGCCGCCTGAAGCACTCCAGCGCATAACGGTCAGTCATCCCGGCGATATAATCCACCACCGCCCGCTCAAGCGGCTCGTGGCGCTGTTGATTGATGCTCAACAAGTCGGCGGGCAACTGCGTCGGATGGCGCACAAAATGGGCGTACAGCGTCTCAATGACGAAAGCCACCTTTGCGTCATCGGCACTCGCTCGCGCATGCAAATACACTTCGCGGTACATAAAATCGCGCAAGCTATTGGTTGCGGACAGAATCGCAGGACTCATCGCAATCAGGCGCGGGTCAGGCGGGAGATCTGTGCCGCTGGCCCACCAATTATGGCTGATGAGGTCACGCACCATCGCGCCAATCCGGGCACTCTGGCTCGTGCCAAGCAACGCCAAGGCTTCGGCAGGCAGATCGGTTTGCTGCAAAACCCCAGCGCGGATCGCATCATCAATATCGTGGTTGATATAGGCCACGCTATCACAGAGCTTAATAATCTGACCTTCGAGGGTCGTGGGTGTACCCCAAGCGGTGCCCATAATGTCGCGGCGTGCCTTCGAGTGCAGATAGATGCCCTCGCGGACGGCATACGTCAGGTTGAGACCGCGCCCGTCACGTTCAAGCACCTCAACAATCCGGCGCGACTGCTCGTTATGGCGGAAATGCTCAGGAAAGACCTGCGCCAGGGCCGTCTCGCCCGCGTGGCCGAACGGCGGGTGGCCGAGGTCATGCCCCAAACCAATCGCCTCGGTCAAATCTTCGTTGAGCCGCAACCCCCGCGCAACCGTGCGGGCGACCTGCGTAACCTCAAGGGTATGGGTCAAGCGGGTGCGGTAATGGTCGCCCACAGGCGCAATAAAGACCTGCGTCTTATGCTTCAGCCGCCGGAAGGACTTTGTGTGCAGAATGCGGTCGCGGTCGCGCTGATAGGCCATGCGGACGGGACACGGCTCCTCAGCGTGATCGCGCACAGCCTCACTGCTCTGGGCGGCAAGCGGCGAGAGCACCTGCGCCTCGACCGCCTCTTGATATTCACGCGCTGTAATCATGCGGGTTCGCCCAACGGTGACGGCGCAGGACAAACACCGGGCAGCGCCGCCGCCGCGCAAGCTGTGTATGCCCATTATAGCGAAAGCCGCGCCGGTGGGGGTTGGGTTGGCGGGTTCCTGGGAGCGAGGGCGAGACGCCCTTCGTACCGTTACGAGGGCGAGACGCCCTCGCTCCCATGTTGCTCAGGAGCGCATCTCTCCCGGCCTGCTGAAAGACCCTTTACGCACTACCGCAAAAGTAACGCGGTGAAGCGTCTTGTCATGCTGAGCGCAGCGAAGATACGGTATTGTTTGTCAAGGGCCAATGTGGACGAGTTTGGTGAGACGCCTTCGGCGACCGGATGCGACCAGCCCACCCCAAGCCCGTCGCGTGGGATGCGCGACGGCAGCCGA
>CAIRDL010000624.1 GCA_903877345.1 uncultured Oscillochloris sp.
CGGTATTCTCGCGAACGATTAGCAAATCTACCCCTGGGCCTTGCGTCGGTCTGAGGTTGGCGAACAAGTCGAGTTCCCGACGCAGCCGCACAATCGGACTGCTGTAGCCAGGCACCTGATGGCTTGGCGAGGCCACGGCCCCGAAGAGTACGGCATCAGCGGCGCGAGCTGCCGCCAACGTCGCCACAGGCAGCGCCGTGCCGTGTTGTTGGAAGGTCGCCCACCCCGCCTCGGCCTCCGTCAGCGTGGTGTCGGGGGCGAGGGCCAAGAGCACGCGGGTCGCGGCCCCAATCACCTCGGGGCCAATCCCATCACCAGGGATGACGCAAACGCGCATCATGCCGCCTCCCCAGGAAAGCGCCCGTGCGCCCGATAGAACGGCACAATCCCCCCGGCGGCCCACACTTCCCGCAGGAAGCTCGGCGGCGGCGGCAACTGAAAGCTGCGTCCGTCATCCGTAAGAATCAGGCCCGCCTCAAGGTTCAACTCAACCTCTTGGCCGTCACGCAGTTCGGCAGTCAGGTCGGCGGTGAAACAGGGAATGCCCAAGTTCAGGGCGTTGCGAAAGAAGATGCGGGCGAAGAGCGGTGCGACAATCGCGCCCACGCCGACCATGCGTAACGCCAGGGGCGCGTACTCGCGGGAACTGCCACAGCCGAAGTTGTTGCCTGCCACCAGCACATCGCCGGGGCGCACTGTACCCGCAAACTCGGGCCGATGCTCCACAAACGGGTACTTGCGGAGGTCGTCCTCATTCTTCAACATATACGGCGCATAGCGCCCCGGAATGATTTGGTCGGTGTTCACATCTTGGCCGAAGATCCAGACACGGGCCATGAGAACCTCCCATTGTAGATTTTAGATTGCGGATTTTAGATTGCGGATTGCCGCTCAAATCTCAAATCTCAAATCTCAAATCTCAAATCAAAAAACGTCTTGCGGGTGCGTGATAAACCCCGTCAGCGCGGTTGCCGCCGCCACTTCGGGCGAGGCGAGGTAGATGTTCGCTTCGGGACTGCCCATACGCCCCCGGAAGTTGCGGTTGCCCGTGAAGAGACAGACTTCGTTTGGCGCCAACACGCCCATATGGCGACCAATACACGCTCCACACCCCGGCGTGCCGATGGTCGCCCCCGCCGCCAACAGTGTCGCCAGCGTGCCATCTTCGGCGGCGCGCTGCAAGGCTTGGCCGCTCGCCGGAACGACCAGCATCCGCATCCCCGGCGCAAGCCGCCGCCCCCGCAGGATACGCGCTGCCGCCGCCATGTCTTCGTAATGCCCGTTGGTGCAAGTTCCCAGATAGACCACATCCACCGCGATTTTGCCCAAAGCGCTCAGGTCGGTCACATTGTCAACCGTGTGCGGCGCGGCCACTTGCGGCTCCAGCGTCGTCAAGTCAACCTCAACCACCCGACTATAGCGTGCGCCTTCTTGCACGCCCAGCCAAGCCGGCGCGGTAACGGTGCGCGTGCCAATCGTTAGTGCGCCGTTGGCGCTTGTTGGCGGCACAATCCCGGCTTTCGCGCCCACCTCAATTGAGAGCGTGGCGAGCGTCATACGTTCCATCACGCTGAGAGCTTCGACGCCGTGCCACTCGACGGCGGCGTAGGTTGCACCATCGGCGCGCACCTCGCGGGCGGCGCGCAAGCCCAAATCCTTCGCACTCACGCCGGGGCGAAACGAGCCGTGGGCACGCACCAGCACCGTCTCGGGCACGCGGAACCATGTGCGACC
>CAIRDL010000625.1 GCA_903877345.1 uncultured Oscillochloris sp.
GTGGTCTCGTTCACATCCAGTTCGACATCAAAACGGCAACGGTTGCCCGCCAAGGCCAGTGCCGCAACATTCATGCCCAACGTGCTGTCGCCGGGACTGGACGTATAGAGCGGCACACCCGCTTCGTGCGCCGCCGTCAGGATACTCACATAGCTGCTGCTGAGCGCCGCCTCGCGGGCTTGCGTGTACTTGCCCAGTTTGTAGTGCAACTCGGCAGTCCCCATCGTGTGCTGGAACTCCTCGGCGCGCAGACATTCGCGCACAAAGGCGTCACTTTCCAACAGCACGTCTTGGTGAAAAAGGATGTCGTAGATGCGGATGATCTTCTGCTCGCGCAAGGCCACGTCATTAGGAAAAGGCGTGCTGCCAAACAGCTCAAAGCCGAGCGAGCGGTGCAGGTCGTGGTAAAGATTGGCCCCCGTGCTGATGATCCAGTCAATCATGCCAGCGCGAATCAGCGGAACTAGCGCTGCCGTACCCAGCCCTGTCGGCGTCAAGGCACCGGACAGGGTGAGTCCCACGGTCACGCCCGGTTGCGCGATGCGGCGGGCGAAGAGTTGGCAGGCTTCACGCAGACGGGCCGCGTTGTAGGCGTACAGGTGATGGTCTACAAGGTCGCGCACACTCAGGTCGCCCGTGATGGGGCGCGGGTCGAGCTTTATACCGTAAGTCATGCCACTGGCTCCTTTTGTGGATTTCAGATTGTAGATTGTAGATTGTAGATTGTAGATTGTTACTCAGATTGACTTTTGGCATGGTTCGGAGTATAGCAGTCCTATCTAAGTCGTGAAGCGGAGTCAAGGCTTCAGCCGACTAAGGGAAGCCGATCTTCTTAATCATCCCATCCCGGCATCATGTCACCCTGAGCGCAGCGAAGGGTCCCGGCATGGATCCCCACGACCACCGGGACGCTTCGCTGGCGCTCAGCGTGACATGCGCGATGTTTCTCAGCGTCCCGGCATCCATAGCGCCCGCCGGGACGCTTCGCTGCGCTCAGCGTGACAGCGTGCCTTTTGCGATATTGCGATTTTAGATTTTGGATTGTTCGCGTTGGTACGGTTCGTAGGAATGGCCTCATCCGCGTTAGAAAGGCTTATACGGGGCTAGAACCCCTACTACGAACCACGGCGAAATCTACGAGCTACAAGCTACAAGCTACAAGCTACCACCACTTCCGGCTGCGAAAGAACAGCGCCAGCCCGCTCCCCGTTGTAAGCATTAGGCCCAGGGCGAAGGGATAGCCCCAAGGCCACGCCAGTTCCGGCATCTGCTGGAAGTTCATCCCGTAGGTGCCTGCGATGAGCGAACAGGCCATCAGAATAATTGACGAAAGTGTCAGGGTCTTCACTAGGCGGTTGAGTTGGTTCGATTGGAGCGAGAGGTAGCTGTCGAGGGCGCTTGAGAGCAGGTCGCGGTAGGTGTCTACGCTGTCGGTGACGCGCAACAGGTGGTCGTAAACATCTTGCATGTAGATTAGTTCGCCAGTCTGAAAAACCCGGGTCTCTTGGCGTAGCAACACATTAAGCACATCGCGCTCCGGGGCCACGATGCGGCGCAACAGCAACAGGTCTTTCTTCAGGCTAAAGATCTCTTCAATCGCGCCTTGCCGAAAGCGACTGAAGATCACATCCTCCAGATCTTCAATCCAATCAACAATCTGATCCATCAGCGTAAAGTAATCGTCTACAATGGCGTCGAGCAAACTGTGGAGCATGGCTCCGACGGTGTAGCCGACCGGCGAGCCGGGGATCTGCCAACGGGCGATGGTGGCGCTGACCTGTTTGATCGCCCGGCGGTGAATGGTGACGATAAAGTTTTTACCGACGAAGAGACTCAGTTGCCGCAGGTCAATTTGGGGGTCGTGGTGCGTGGTCGCACTTTTGGGGACAGTTTGGGGAAAGTCTGGGGCGAGCGGGTGGGCCGTGCCGCTGTAGCTCGCGGCGTAGAAGATGAAGAGGTAATAGTCTGCGTAGGCGTCCACCTTGGGGCGCTCGTGGTCGCGCACGGCGTCCTCAATCGCGAGCGGGTGAAAGCCAAACTCCTGGCTGAGCAGCGCGACCTCGCGCTCGTCGGGGGCTTCGAGGTCGAGCCACACGACGGTACCTGGCTCCTTGAGGTGTTCGCTAATCGCGTCGAGGCGGTCAACGGCGCAAAAGACGCCGGACTGACAGGTGTGCAGGGTGTACATCGCGCCCCTTTGCGCCGTTTAGTGCGCGTGGTTCAAGTGCGCCAAGACGCGCTCGGCGGCGGCCCAACCACTCTCTACGGCCACATGCACCCGGCCAAGCCCATGTTCCATATCGCCCGCGAGGAAGATACCGTCCCGCCCTTCGCGGGCAGCGCTGTCGTAGGGCGCATCACACAGGGCATAGCGCCAATGGTGAACGTCGGCCCACAAGGGTGCGCCCAAGGCTTCGCCGACCAAGTGTTGCGTCAGCGTGTGCGCCTCGTTGACCGCCGCAGGCAATGGCGTCCCCGGGCCGTACGTGCCCGTCGCCAACGCCGCCCAATGGGTTTCGCTCCACGCTGGCCCCATTTGGGCCAACAACAGCGCGGTACCGTCGGGGGCGCGGCCCGGTTTGGCATGTTCACAGGCCAACCAAGCAATGGGGTGGTTCCGGTCAAGGTTGAGCAGGGCGTACCAGGGCAGTGCGGGCCGACGGGCGTAGGCCAGCGCCAGTGAGAGGCAGCGCCGGTAGCGAACGGGCGCGAGGGCGGCGAGCAGTTCGGTGCGGGTCTGGGGATCAAGGTCGCTGGCGCTCAAAATGGTCGCCGCCTGGGGCGCGGGGACGGTCAGCAGCACGGCGGCGAAGCGCCCCGCATTGGCACCAGCTTCATCAAGCAGTTCGTAGCCTGACCCGGTGCGCTGAAGGGCGGTGATGGTCGTTTCGAGCTGCAGGTTCAGCCCGTGGGCCAAATGGTGGGCCAGCGCCACGTTGCCGTTGGGCCAAACCCACTTCGGCTCGGCATTAAAGACCGGGTCGCCAGGGCTGATCTGTCCGGCCCCGTCGAAGATCCAGACCGGCCCCAACAGATCGTGGGCGGTGCCAGTTGCTTCAATCAGGGCTTGAAGCGGGCCGGTTGGTGCCTTCACAATCTGCGCGCCGTGGTCAATGGCACATTGCGCGACGTGCCGCGTGGCGAGCCGCCCGCCCACTTCGTGGCGCTGCTCAAAGATAGTCACGTTCTGCCCCGCCCGCGCCAGTGCATGTCCCGCCGCCAAGCCCGCCGCACCCGCTCCAACAACCGCAAGCTCGGCCATGCGTCACTCCATCAAGCAAAAAGTGCCTACAGCCCCTCGCCGATCATCGCCTCGAGTTCGCGGTGGTCGTCGGCACCGTAGGGGCCAATGACAGCCAAATGCAGCGCCTCACCGCGCATAAGGCGACTGGCGACGCGCTGCACATCCTCAATGGTCACCGCTTCAACTTCGGCCACCACTTGCTCGACGGGGATCACCTGGTCGTAGCGCAGTTGGTGGGCACCGTTGCGCGAGGCGACCGACCATGTATCTTCCAGCGAGAGCAGCAAGCCGCCCTTGACCTGCTCCTTCACCATTGCCAATTCGTCAGTTGTGACGCCGCCATGCCCTAGGTCGCGCAACGTTTCGAGGGCGAGGGTCACGGCGTCGCGCAACGACTCGGGGTCAACACTGCCGTAGATGACCCACATACCGGTATCGGAGAGATCATTGTGGTAGGAGCCGACACTGTAGGCTAGGCCGTGTTCTTCCCGCAGCAACTGGAAGAGGCGGGAAGACATGCCACCGCCGAGGATGGAATCGAGGACTTGAAGCGGGCGGCGGTCGGGGTCACCATAGGCGAGACCGGGCAAGCCCAGGCAGAAATTGCCCTGTTCGGTCTCGCGGCTCATGAGGGTGAGGCGCGGGCCGGTTGTTGGCACGGGGCGGGGCTGCGGAGCGGTTGGCACACCGCCGGGGAGTGCCTCGAAGGCGGCACACACCGCCGCGTTAACCTCCGCCGCGTTGATCTTGCCCGCCACCGAAATAACCATGTTGGCCCGGTTGTAGTGGCGCTGCCAAAACGCCATCAATTCGGCCCGTCCGAGGCTACTGACGGTTTCGACACTCCCGGCAATATCGCGGCCCAAGGGACTATTGGCCCACATCGTCTGTTGGAGCAACTCGTGAACCCAATCGCCGGGGGCATCCTGGAGGCCGCGCAGTTCCTCGATGATCACGCGGCGCTCTTTTTCAAGCTCCTGTTGATCAAAGAGTGGACGCTGCATCATCTCGGCGAGCACACTCACGGCCCGGTCAAAGTGGATAGTGGCGACTTTAGCGTAATAGACCGTCGACTCATAGGCGGTGGAAGCATTCAACATGCCGCCAACGCCCTCGACCGCCTGCGAGATCATGCGCGGGGTGGGGTAGTGTTGGGTACCCTTAAAGAGCATATGTTCAATAAAGTGGGCGGCCCCGCCCTGCGTGAACGGCTCGTGGCGCGCTCCGGCGGCCACAAAGCAGCCGATGGAGACCGAATAGGTGTGCGGCAGTTCCTCAACGAGAACGCGCAAACCTGTAGGAGTAGTAAACAACTCTGGCATAATGCGCAAGCATAACATATTCTGGAGCGCATCGGTTTTGCCTCAAGGCTGTTGTTCGCGCCAGAACTCGATAAACTGTTCGACAGACTGCCCCTCGCTATCCACAGGACTCCGCTCGACCAAAAAGCCACGTACCGTATCCGTAATGGTTTGGCGCACCGTCAGGCGCTGCCGCCCGTCCACGGTTCCCGACAACAGCGTGACTGTTAGCGCCCCGCCTCGTTCGAGCCGTTGCCAGAGTTGGGCGTAACTATGGCCGACGATCTCGCGGGGGTGCGCCCCGGCAATTCCCACACAGAAGTTATGGTTGGCCGCCAGCACTTGGTCATTCAGATCAAGCAGCAGAATCCCCTCGTGCAGATTGTCGAACACCACCCGCAGGGCATCGCGTGAGCGTTGCACTTGGTGCGTACGTTGCTCAACCAAACCCTCAAGCAAACGGGTTTGCTCCGTCAGGCGGGCGACCAACTCGATATTGGCGCAGGCGGCGGCGATCACATTGGTAAAAGCCGTGAGCAGCGACCACGTCGAGGCCACGAAGCCCTTATCATTGGCGTGTAGCAGGGTGAACGCCCCAATGGTGCGCCCGTGGTTGATCAGGGGCAACGCCACACAGGTACTTAGCGGATCAGGGGCGGTGGTCGCGATGCGCTGGCTGGTCCAAGCCAAGTGGGCCGCCCCGCCTGCGACAGAGACGAGGGCCGGTTCGGGGTTCTGGCTGCTTGCGGGCAACACCGGGCGCAACGCACCCGCATGATCGGCAAGAAAGAGCATGCCCGCCCGCGCCCCGAAGACGGCGATGCTCTTTTCGTGGAGCACCGTTGCCAACTCGGCGGGCGTATGTTCAGCTGAAAGAAACTGGCTCATCGCGAGCAAAGTCATCGCCTGACTACGGCGCTGGCGCTCAATGGCTTGATGGCGGGCGGCGCTCAGCGTAACGCCAATCTGGGCCGCTACGCCCTCAAGCAGGATCAGGTCGTGGCTACTGAAAGCGTAGGGGGCCGCCCGGTGAACCGTCAGCACCCCGTGGGTCGCCTCCAATTGGCGGATCGGAATGACGATCACACTGCCACTGCGTTGGCGTTCGCTGAACTGCAACCAGCGGCGGTCGCGGGCGACATCCGAAAGCGCCACGCTGCTTCCGTGGCGCAGCACCCAACCGGCTAAACCCTTATCAATCAACTCGCGGGTCAACTCAGGATCAATTGCGCGCACGGTGCCATCAACGATATTGGTTGCGGTCTCAATCACCCCATCGGGGCTTGCCAGAATGATACTTGCGTGGGAAACGATGAGATGCACCTCAATGGCCCGCAACGTCTGCTCAATGATAGTTGCTGGCTCGATGGTCTCACGGAACTCGATGGCGAGTTGGGTGAGGAGCGAGGTGCGGCGCAACTGATCATCCAAGAGGCTCTGGGCGGCTGAGGGCGGGGCGTGGCTGATAGAGCGCATGTGCTCATTGGCGGTGCGCAACTCGCGCACGAGGGCGAGCAATTCAGCTTGGGGCAGGGCGGAGAGGCCATCGGAAGGGGTGTTCGCCATAGCTCGATTCCGTTCAGATGCAGGCGCTACGCCGTACATCGGCCCCTAAGGCAGATTGTAGATTTGCCGCAATGGAATGCGGTAACGCTGCGTTGCAAGACGCCTTAGCGCTGCGCCGTCAACGATAGAACCTAGTATAGCACGTCAAGTTGGCGCAAAGATGAGTTTCAGAGAGGGCTTGAACCTCCCTGAAACTCGTCTTTGCGCCAACATTCAGAGCAAGCCACCGCAGTCACCAGGCAGGGCGGAACGAGCTTGCGCGATCATCACGCGCCACTGGCCTTGAGGTGCGCGACGAGGGCAATATAATCGGTCATCGCCTGTTCGCGGGCCACGCCACGCAACTTCGACCACGCATCGTACTTCATCCGTCCCTGCATATCGAGAATCCCGGGGCGCTCGCCGCTCACGTCGCCCATCGTGCTCTGCTTGTAAAGGGCGTAGAGCTTGAGCAGGTCATTGTTAGCGGGGCGCTTCGGCAGGCGCTCAGAATCTGCCTTGGCTTGCTCGAACTGAGTCTGTAGGTCGCTCATGGAGGCGTTCCTTCGCTAGTCTATGCCTTCTGCCGCCAAACGGCGGGGCTGCACGGTACGTTGTGGAATGGTAGCATCACCGCCCCCCGTATGCAAGCGTGTGGTCGTGATCGGGTGCGAGCATGAATTGACAGCGAGTTGAACGCTCCTCTGGGGCTGAAGTGACGCCAAAACATGCAATCCCGCGAAGACAGGTTTCGTACCCGTGGCCGGTGGCTTTAGCCCCCCGGCTTCACAAGCTGCGTAGGCTTGCTCTATGGCTGCACGAAGCGCTGGATCAACTCGACCAGCAACCGCAAACTAACCGGCTTGATCACATACGCACTCGCCCCGACCGCCAGGCAGCGCTCGCGGTCGCCGGGCATAGCCAAGGCGGTCAGGGCAATGATCGGCGTGGTGGTGTAGGCAGGCATCCTCCGCAGACGGCGCATCACCTCGAGACCGTCTAGCTCCGGCATCTGGATGTCCATCAGAATCAGATCCACCGGATGTGCGGTGGCGAGATCCAATGCTTCGCGACCAGTGCGTGCGACGATCACCTCAAAGTGCATGTTGCTCAGGTACTCGGACAAGATTGTCAGGGTGATGGCGTTATCTTCGGCCAGCAAGAGCCGCACGACGGGGCACGCTAGTCTCGGTGGTACCGCTCGGTACGCTACGCCCACCTCGTTCGCGGGGGCGTTCGCACGCGAGGGGTTCGTCTCCACAGGGGTGTACGGTAGGGTGATTGTAAAGGCGCTGCCCTTGCCCACTTCGCTCTCGACGATAATGCTGCCGCCGTGCAGACGGGTCAGGCGGTGTACTAGGGCTAATCCCAACCCAGTTCCCTCATGCTGGCGGTTCAAGTACGAGTCGATCTGGCTGAAGGGCTGGAAGAGCCGGGGCAGGTCATCGGGCGCAATCCCCACGCCCGTATCCTGCACGGTGAAGCGGATCCTAGCGTGGGCAGCTTGAACCTCTACGGTCAGGCTGACCGCGCCGCCTTCCAGGGTGAACTTAACGGCATTGGAGAGCAGGTTGACCAACATCTGTTTGAGCCGACGCGGATCCACGGTGACCCAGGCCAGTTGGTCATTCAGGTGGAAGCTGAGCTGGAGCCGCTTCTTGATGGCGATCTCCTTTACAAACTGTAGGCTAGCCTGACACACGTCATTCACTGGAACCGTCTCTAGCTCAAGGTCAAGCCGCCCGGCCTCAACCTTCGACAGATCGAGAATGTCGTTGATCAGGGCGAGCTGGTGCTTGCTGCTCGCCTCGATCTGGTGGATGGATTTCTGTTGGCGCAGCGTGAGCGAGCCATGCATCCCCTCCAACAGAGTCTCGCTGAGCGCCAGGATCGCGTTGAGCGGGGTACGCAGTTCGTGGCTCATATTGGCCAGGAATTCGTCCTTCATCCGCAGGGCGCGCTGTAGCTCGACATTTGCCTGCTGTAGCGCCTCCTCCGCCGGTTTGCGCTGGGTGATACTGCGAACACTGACGTAGCCCTCGGCGACGACGGTCTGCCCGTCTTTCGTTCGGAAGGTGACCTCCATCTGATGGGTCTGGCTGCGGTGCAACTGCGTATCCAGGATCGTGCAATAGTGCGTGCGGGAAGTTGGGGCGATCACCTCGAACACCGGGTGCTGAAGTTCCTCGACGGCACGATAGCCCAGAGTCTCACACCAGACGTCATCCAGAGCCTGAATATGACCGTCCGTATCCAGTCTCTGGATGAGGTCACTGGTATTCAGCGTCACGGAACGCATGGCGGTCGCGCTGAACATGACCGGGAAGGTGCTGCCGTCCTTGCACAGCATCTCGAACTCCAGGTCACGCACCAAACCGCGCTGCTTGAACTCCTGGAAGTGCTGCTGCGTGTATGGGCGATGGAATGGGGTGAGGAAGTCCGTCATCGAGCGACCGAGCACCTCCTCGCGGGGATAGCCGAGCCAGGTCAGCTCACTCTGGTTGACCTTGGTCACTATGCCGTCGGTATCCAGCGGGTGGTAGTCGGCGGGGGCATAATCGTAGCGATTCTGCGCCTCGGTACCCCGCGCCTCCAGGGTGCGTTCACGGTACGGCTCTTCGCTGGCTCGCACAGCCAATTCCGCCTGCTTGTGTTCGGTGATCATGCTCAGGGTGATCAGCACCGTATGCGGCACGCCTTGGTCTGTCCGTGAGAGCACCGTTGCCCGCTGTTGGAGCCACTCCCAATCACCCTGCCGATTTCGCATCCGATAGAGGATTGGGACGGTTTGTTCCTGGGTCATCATCTGCATGGGGCACCTTATCAGGCTCTCCAGGATTTCCCGGAGTAGGCACGAGATACTGAGCATTGCGCTTTAGATACTTCGCATTAGAAAGCCAATTTGGGGGCTAGTACTCCAACCGAGCAAATTTGATGGGTAGGGGCGGCTCGCGAGCCGCCTCTACGACCTTCGGACAACCCATCAGAATACCTCGGATGATGTACTAGATTGAACTAGGCTCTACGCAGCGACACGGACGAGCAGGGTCTGGATCTTGGCGAGCAGCTTACCAAAGTCAATCGGCTTGGCCTCAAAGGCATCGCAGCCAATGTTCAAGGCCCGCTGCCGGTCGCTCTCCAGCGCATAGGCGGTGAGCGCAATAATGGGCATCCGCGCCGTCTCTGGTCGCATGCATAAGCGTTGGGTGGTCTGCCAACCGTTGAGTTTCGGCAATCCCATATCCATGAGGATCATATCCGGGCGGAGGCTGCGGACGAGCATGAGCGCTTGCACACCATCCTCTGCCGTGACGACCTCGAAGCCGAACCGGGTGAGGTAGACGCCAATCATCTCGCGAATGGGCGAGTCATCTTCAACGAGAAGAATGCGGGTCATGCGCTGCCTCCCTGACAGCGTACAAATAAGCTTCACTGTTTAGCCAAGGTTTCAGATTGCAGCAATCCAAAATCTAAAATCCACGCCGGGGTGGCTGCCACGCGCAGCTTACGGGGCACCGTCAGGGTAAAGGTCGAACCCACCTCTGGCGTACTCGTGACCGTCAGGCTGCCCCCGAGCAAACTCGCGAGGCGGCGGCTCAGGGCCAAGCCCAGCCCGGTACCCCCATACTTGCGGGTCAGCGAGGCGTCAACTTGGACAAAGTTATGAAACAGGCGCGCTACCTGGTCGGGGTGAATGCCGATGCCGGTGTCGCGCACCGCGAAACTGACGTCGTCGCTGGCAGCACCCGCCTTGCCGGGGAGCATCGTCACCGTGAGGGTGATGAGCCCGGCGTGGGTGAACTTGCAGGCATTGCCGATCAGATTGATCAAGATCTGGCGTAGATGGACTTCGTCCGTCTCCATTGTGTCCACCGCAGCACAGTTAGCGATCTCGAAACGGTTCCCGTTTCGCTCGACCAAGGGCTGGATGCTGTCAGTAACGAGATGCAATAGCGCCGCGAGCGTAACAGGGACCGCCTGCACATGCATGCGTCCAGCCTCGATCCGGGTGATGTCGAGCACCGCATTGATAATCACGAGCAGATGCGCGCCTGCCGAGCGGATGCGCTTGAGATGCTGCCGCACCTCGTGGTCGCTCGTGTCTGCGAACATCTCATTGAGCAGGTCGGCATAGCCAATGATTGACGTAAGCGGCGTGCGGAGTTCGTGGCTCATCGTCGCCAAGAACTGGGTTTTGGCCCGATTAGCGGTTTCGGCAGCTTCTTTGGCGGTGCGGAGCGCCTGTTCAATCTGCTTGCGGGCGGTGATGTTGCGTACCAACACCTGGATCGATTCATGCTCTTGGTCATGGAGGGACAGCACCACCAACTCCACCTCAATCGCCTCACCATCCGGCGGCAGGAGAACCCGTTCCACACGCAACGGGGTGTCATCACGTGGGGGGATGAGCGCACCGATGGTTGCATCAAGCGGCTGTCCATGCGCGGTCGTCGCTGCGCCGAGGCCCAACAGACGCGCCCCGGCGGTGTTGGTGTACTGGATGTGGCGGCCATCGTGAACAATGATCGGGTCGGGACTCAGTTCGATTATTTGGCGGTACCGGCGCTCGTTTTCGACAAGTTGCTGTTGCGCGTGGCCTAAGCGAACGAGCATCTGGTTGATCGCACTCCCGAGTTGACTGATCTCGTCGCGGCCCGTGACCGTAACCTGGACGTCGGGATGACTAGCATCTACAACGGCGACTTGGGCATTCAGCGTGATAATGCGGGCGAGCACAACGCGCTCGATCAGCCAGAAGACGAGGACACCGAAGAGGAGGCCGAGGCCGAGCAGCACCAACCCATACTGGCGGGTGACTTCTTGCCCCAGTTGCGCTACATCGCGGGGGAGCTCGACCTGAAGAAGCACGCCGGGTTGCCCAAAGATGTCGGCAATGCGGGTGCTGCCACTGATCCGTTGATTGTCGCGTGGGATGACGCCATTGGGCTGTTCAGCGGTGCTTGCCAGGGCCGCTTGCTGCGGTGCGGGCGGCTGACTTGAGTCGTCAAGACGGCGCACCGTGAGCGGCATGCGGATGATCGCGGCGAGCCGGGCAATCTCGCGGGCATCGAGTCGCCGCCCCATCAACAGGGTGCCCCGCGCTGGCCCCGCTCCTTGGTTGGTGAGGATGGGCCGCGCTGCGAGCAGCATGGGGCCATCAGCGAGGACAACCACCCCACTCAGATGCCCGTTCGGATCGTCGTGTTGGAGCAGGCGCGCATTCGCGCCAGTGAAGTGAGCCAACTCGGCGGGCGGTGCCACTTCTTGTTCGCTTGCCAGATCGGTGGCGTGGGCATAGACAACCGCGCCTGCCGTATTCACCACGGCCACATACGAAAGGTTATTGTTGCTGAAGGTCGTGGGCGCGAAATTGTCGTTGACATACGCTAGGTCAGGTTCAGCCACGAACGCATAGGTCGCATCCCATATCGCGTAGTCGTTGGTCGTCCGGTCGAGGCTCGCAAGACTATCGTAGAGCGCGTTGGCGGCTTGCTGCACATGCTCTTGGACAATGCGCTCTTCAAGGACCTGAAAGCCGTGCCCGATAATCGTATACGTGAAGAACAGGAGGAAGCCCACGAGGCCGAAGAGTATGATCAGGGTGGCGATAAGGGTGCGGGTACGCAGCGACGTCAGTTTCATGAAAGCGCCTCCAATCTTTTCGTTTGGGTCGGCGCGTCGCTGCGACGAGTGCGGTTGGGTTCAACACCAAGCCAAAGCAACCTCACGCCAAGCTGCAAGGAGCGTGTGCGGCGGTCGCAGATCGCAACGGGGAAGTATGGCCGTCAAGGGGCCTCTTCCGCGAACGGCACGCCAAAGGCGACCCTGACGGGAAGGGAATGGCAACGACACTGTTGGTGGGCAAGGGGCGATGACGAAGCCGATGGGCGTGAGGCGTTTCCGATGCAACGAAGGGTAACGACCGTTGGTGGGCAACGGCCGATGGGCGCGAGGAACTTCCGATGAAATGAATGACAACGACCGTTGGTGGGCAACGACCGATGAGGGGGAATAATGGGGGATGAAACGGCTGTACAGTGCGAGCGCAGGCTGCGTGAGGCGATGAAATACTGTAGCTTGGCTGTACCCCGTGTACAGCCAAGCTACGTGTATAAACAAAAAAGCAGGCGACTACGTTTAGGCAAACGAACGTTCTATA
>CAIRDL010000626.1 GCA_903877345.1 uncultured Oscillochloris sp.
CATGTCACCCTGAGCGCAGCGAAGGGTCTTTCAGCGGGCCGGGAGAGATGCTTCGCTGCGCTCAGCATGACATGCGCCACAGCGTGACTTTTGCGGTAGTGCCTTTAGTCTTTGATAAGGTTCCAGGCTAGTTTGCAGTCTGACACCTGGCCCTGGCCCCTGACACCTGACCCCTAAAACCTTCTATGGGAGCGATCTGATGGCGTATACGATTACAGTCCCTGCCCTTGGCGAGTCGATTGTCGAGGCGACGGTGGCGCGCTGGTTGAAACAAGTGGGCGAGCCAGTGCTGGCGGGCGAGCCGGTGGTCGAGCTTGAAACGGACAAGGTGAACTTGGAGGTCGCCGCCGAACACGCGGGGGTATTGGGCAGCATTGTGCAGGGCGAAGGCGCAGCGGTGGGCATCGGTGCCGTGCTAGGCACCATCGTCGCGGAAAGCGAAGCGGCCACCGTTACACCGGCGGCGCTGCCGCAAGCTGTGGTGGCGGCGGCACCAGCGCCAGTCGCAGAGCCGGTGAGCAACGGCAGCAACGTGACGCCCACCGCCCACAAGGTCGCCGCTGAACATGGCGTGGATTTGCGCGGCTTGAGCGGCAGCGGGTTTGGCGGGCGAATTACCAGGGACGATGTGTTGCGAACGGTGAGCGTGACGCCGCCTTTGCCGACCGCCACGGTTGAGCCACCGGAGCCGATTCGGGCGGTGGCGCTGCCGCCGCCGGGGCCGGTTGTGCGCGCCGCCGTAGCCGCCCCGGTGCTTGGTCTTGCGCCGGTGGCGGATGGTCGCCGCGAAGAGCGCCTGCGGCTCAGTCGGCGGCGGCAGACGATTGCGCGGCGGCTCGTCGAGGCCCAACAGACCGCCGCGATGCTCACGACCTTCAACGAGGTTGACATGAGCGCCGTGATGGCGCTGCGGAAGCGCCGGAAAGACAGCTTCAAGGAGCGCTTTGGGGTCAACCTGGGCTTTATGTCCTTTTTTGCGAAGGCCGTGGTGGGCGCGCTGAAGGCGTATCCGTATGTCAACGGCGAAATCCAGGGCGACGAGGTGGTGCTCAAGCAGTACTACGACCTCGGGGTGGCGGTGGGCGTCGAGGAAGGGTTGGTCGTGCCGGTGGTGCGCGACGCCGACCGTAAGAGCTTCGCTCAGCTTGAACAACTGATCGGCGATTTGGCGCAGAAGGCTCGCGACGGCACCCTAAGTTTGGCCGAACTTCAGGGTGGCACCTTCACCATCACGAACGGCGGCGTCTACGGCTCGCTCATGTCCACGCCCATTCTCAACACACCCCAGGTCGGCATTCTTGGCATGCATAAAATCGAGGAGCGACCCGTGGTGGTTGGCGGGCAAATTGTGGCGCGCCCGATGATGTATTTAGCCCTCAGTTACGATCATCGGCTGATTGATGGCGGCACCGCCGTGCGCTTTCTGGTGCGGGTCAAGGAACTGATTGAAGACCCGGAGGCGCTGCTGTTGGAGGGCTAAACGTCACTGCGGTGCTCGCTCCAGCCTAGCTTTATAGGCAATACCGCAGAAGTAACGCTGTCAGGCGTCTTGTCATGCTGAGTACCAAATGGCCCGTCGGCCAGTGGCACCGGGAGAAACGTTCTCGCCTGTCACCCCGAGCGCAGCGAGGGGTCTCGGCATGAATCCGCACAACCACCGGGACGCTTCGCTGGCGCTCAGCGTGACAAGCACGATGTTTCTCAGGAGCGAAGCGAA
>CAIRDL010000627.1 GCA_903877345.1 uncultured Oscillochloris sp.
GCGGTAATATCAATGCCCAACGATTGAAATTCTACTGCGTCGCCGGTAGCGTTCAAGATGGGCGTATCAATCCATTGGTAATAGCGCAAGGTGCCATCTTCCGCCACCACAGAATGCTCGTACACGACGGTGCGGGGCTGCGCGGCAAGCTCACGATAGAAGGTCGCGGTCGCTTCCCGCGTGGCGTCGGGCAAAAACGCGAGCCATTGGCACTGCGCTGTTGCCTCTTCCAAACCAAAAAGCGTGCGGTATTTCGTGTTAGTGAAAAGCAAGGTGGTATCCGGCAACCAACGGCAGAGGCAGGCGTCCAAACCGCTGACCAGTGAGCGATACAGTTCCTCACTGCGTTGGAGCGCTGCCTCGGTCTGTACGCGCTTGGTGATGTCGTGAATCACCGAAAAAAGCACTGTTTTTGCCTGCACAGAAATCGGTGAAGTATAGACTTCCACCGTGCGCTCGGTGCCATCGGCGACCTTATGGGGAAAGATAAAATAACTCCACGCGGCACCCGCAGCTTGCTGGTAGTCTGCGGCCACACGTTCTGGCCCTGACATGTTGATCTGATTAATATGCATACGGCAAAGCTCGGCCTTCGTATAGCCGTAGAAGCGAATGGCCGCTTGATTTGCATCAAGGATCATCCCGGTTTGCGGTTCAATCAGCAGCATCATCGCGCCGTGCTTTTCAAACATCTGATGAAAGCGGGCCTCGCTGGCGCGCAGGGCTGCCATCACCGCCACTTGGGTACGGTAATAGCGTGCGGTCTGTCGGTACCAGACCAGCACAAAGCCAAAACTCACCAGCGCAATGAGCAGACCAAAGCCGAGCATCGTCTGCTGTAGACGCTCGAGGAGCGGCGTATACACGGCGGCGGGATGCGCTTGCATGGCGGAAGACGTGATGTTTTCATTAGTTATTAGAAGTTTAAATTCTATTTCAAAATATTCATACGCTGTGTAGCCGCTGCTGATAAGCCCAACTATTAGCACCACGTAAACCAAACCGATAATGGTACGGAAACGTTGTGCGTATTCGATGTTATACTTCATCGAACAAGGCTCCTTAGAAAAGGTTTCGGCTTGCCGTTTTGCATCTGTCCGAACAGTAATTTTAGATTTTAGGCACTAGCGCAGAAGTAACGCGGTGAAGCGTCTTGTCATACTGAGCGCAGCAAAGAATCCCGACCGGAACCCTTCACTTTGCTCAGGGTGACAGGGTTCCTTATGCTCTACTGCGTAAATGACGGTAGAAAGGCGACAGAGCAATCCTAGTTCATGTCGTCAAGCAGAGTCAAGGCTTCGGTTAGCTATGGGTGTGAGCATGCGTTGACAGACCGCTTCTGGGAAGGAAAGCGTCCCGCTTTCTCCATAGCACCGTGAGGGCGAGACGCCCCCCTCAGTACGTTTTAGGCGTCTGTTGGGGCGGTGCGAGCGCTGATAATCAACCGGTTGTACCCGCTTTGCGCGGAGCGTTCAACGCGCCGTCAATTCATGCTCGCGCCCCCTTTTTTGCGGGCTCACCGAGCCTGCTTTAGCAGGCTTGGTACACGTAGCCGAGGGCTTCAGCCCCACGGCGAGCGACTTTGACGTGGCCCTACCTTACCGCCGCACTGGGCGACAGAAAATAGCTTTTATGCTAAACTAGGGGCTGTTGAGATTCGCACACCCGGGTGTACAGGGAGGTACAGTCATGAGTTGGCGTCCATCTGGTGATTCTCGTTCGAGTGCTCCATCCCCGCTCGCCTCCGGGCCTGACGGTGGCCCCCCGGTTCTCGATCCGGCGCTTCAGGGCCTGATCATCGCTGCCTTTGTGGTAGGGCTTGTGGGCCTTGGCCTGATGGCTGCCTTTGGTGGTGCCCTCGGCACAGCCCAGACGGGGACAGCGCCAACCACCGCCGCCGCTGTTGCACCAACCACCGCTGCTGCCGCCGCAGCGCCAACCGCCACCACCGCCGCCGCCGCCGCGCCGACCACCGCCGCTGCTGGGGTGGTCACTGCCCCCTTTGGCCCGGCCCTCGCCACTGGGACTGGCACGTCCTTGTCCCTCAGCACTGACCCGGCCCAACTGGTGTTTGATCAGCCCGCATTGACCGTCAAAAGTGGTCTGGTCAACCTTACCTACACCAATGGCGCGACCGCTGTGCAGCACAATCTTGTCCTCGTGAATGGTGACACCACCGTGGCGGAAGCCGTTAACACCGCCGCCGCCGCCCAAGTTACGCGGCAGACTGGTGGCGCTGGCTCAGTTCCGCCCGCCACTACGCCGAATTTGCTCCTCGGCATGCAGATGCTTAACCCTGGTGAGAAGGCTACCATCACCTTCCAGACGCCCCCCCCTGGTACCTATACGTTCTTCTGCACCTTCCCCGGTCACTTCATCGCCGGGATGGAGGGTACGCTGACCGTCACGCCGTAACGAAACAACGCCCAAGTCAAGCGCACGGCTCCGAGGGTTTTCCCTCGAAGCCGTGCGTTTCCAGTTAAGCTGGCAGCTTTACCGTAACAGGACGCGGCATATTTGGCTAAGGCAAGGTTTCAGGTGCTAGGTTTCAGGTTTCAGGTCGAGCGCATCAGGAAGATTTGCGTGGCCCAAGGCTGGAAAGCACCTACGAACCTTGTCTAAGGGAAGCGGAAGATCTAAAACATCCCGTCTGATCCGTACTATAGCAATCCTACACAGGTTATGAAAAGGAGTCGAGCCTTTAGGCGGCCCTATCCGGCTAAAGCCTCGACTCCAC
>CAIRDL010000628.1 GCA_903877345.1 uncultured Oscillochloris sp.
CGCCGAGGTCATCTGGCCTACGGCGTTGCGTGTGCTCCTGCTGCTAACTGACGCCATTCACCCTAGCGACCCCACCCTCGCCCGTCTCTCCGACGACGATTTGGTGCTCCTCCGTGCTTCCCTTGCCCGCCTTACTGACGGCGAGTCCACAAGCGCCGCGTAGCCCGCGAGCACTTGCATCTGAATTAAAGTACCCCCACGCTGTAAGGCATCGGGGGTGCTTTGTGTTCGCCGCACCGCTACATCCGGCGAACGGTGCCTTCAAGGCGGTGCCCGGTGCCCTGCTCCTCGGCGGCGAGGTGCAAAATGCCGTCTTCGTCAACACAGAAGGTGACGGTGAAGGGCGCATGGCGGCCACGCGGCGGGTGTAGGCCGCTGAACTCCCACGAACCTAACACTTCACATTCCTGCGGGCGCACCCGTCCGACCCCGGTAGTGGTCGGGGTCTTTGGGCCACGATACTGAAGTACATCAAGCTGCACGCTGGTCTGATCCGCGTAACGGGTGACGTACTGCTCGGTATAAGCTCCTGTCGCCCCCAACGGCGGTGTGGGGAGCGGCGTCCCTGCGGGGAGGATTGGACTCAGCAACTCGACTTTGCCAAAGTAGCAGTTGATGCCGAGGGGGTAGGTGCTTACATCGCGCAGAACTGCACCCGCCGTCGTGCCCGCGAGCACCGCCCCGTAGGCGGCCAAAGCCAGAGGCGCGGGCCGTCGCAGGTCGCCGGGCAAGCGCCCGAAGGCACGGGCGACGGTCGAACGCACGCCGGGCAGTCCGCTCCCGCCGCCAACGAGGAGCACCGCATCCAGTTCAGCAGCTTGGCGGCGAGCCAGGGCCAGGGCACGCTGACAGAGGGCCGCGATTTGCTCAAGGGCGGGGGCCAACCACGCTTCGGCCTGTTCGCGACGCACCACCGTGTAAAGGTCGTGTCCAAACCCGGCCCCGTGGTCAAGGGCCACCGTCGCGGTCGGGCTTAGAGCCAAGGTTTCGAGCGCAGTTTCAGCCGCATGGAACAGACCGAGAGCCGCCACCTTGCTGCCTGTAGCGGCCAATAGGTCGTGACCAGCCTGGGGGCGCAGGCGTTCGGCCAACTGCGTCGTGGCCCGCCACGCAAGGTCGTGCCCGCCCAAGAAGGGGTCGCCCGCCGTCGCAAGCACGCGCACCGTCCCGGCGCTCAATTCGGCGAGGCTGACATCAGTGGTGCCACCGCCCACATCAACCACAGCCACCAAAGCTGGTCGGGAGGCTTCTGGCAGCACCTCGTCTGGGAGTGCGCCGCTGGTGGCGAGGTGGCGATAGGCGAGCAGGGCCGCGCTCGGCTGGTTGATCAGGCGGCGCACATGCAACCCTTGCGCCTCGGCAGCGCGCCGAACCAGGACGCGGTAGCGCTCCTCAGCACTTGCTGGCACAGTGAGCACCGCCTCCGTGGGAGCGATACCGAGCCATGCCTCGGCTTGGCGACACAGGGCAGCGATGAGCGCTCCAAAGGCGGCTTCAGGCGCAACGCGGGCGTAGAGCAAGTCAAGGCACGGCTCGCCGTCCACATCAAGGATAGGAAAGGGCGCTTGGCGAAGGGCGGTCGCGGGCAAGTCGGCGTAACGAGCGAGGTAGCGCCCCGGCCCACGGACACTGCACTCCCATCCGGCCACCAGCGTACGGGCTGGCCCGGTGCCAACCTCAACGCCGTGCGGGCCGTAACGCACCACGGCGGGTAGTTGCGTCACTCCGTAGGCGTCGGGAACGAGGAACGGTTGCCCCGTCGCGTCGAGGGCCGCCACACGCGCCCCGTGGGTGCCGATGTCAATGCCGATTAGCATACGGCCTCCTTGAAAAGTGTTACTCTGACACTAATTAGTGTCGAGTATACACTATCTCTGAGGCCATGTCAATGGTCAGGGCGAGACAGTCAGGTTTCAGGTTGAATGTCTTAGGGAAGCGGAAGATTCAAAACATCCCATCTGATCCGTGATCCGTGATCCGTGATTGGTCAGGGTGCGACCCGGTCACGGATCACGCATCACGGATCATTTGCACGACCTGGATGATTAAGCATTTCCGCTTCCCTTAGGTATTTTGCATCGCTCCCCCCTACCGCCACAGGAACGGCAACCACCGCCGCGTCAGTTCCGCCACGATCAGAACCGTGCGCGCTGACGAACTGGTGGTCGTGGCGGTTTGCACCCGCACTTCGCCGCTCGCCCCCGCACCGATCTGGTTCGCCCCAAGCGTGGCGGTAAGCTGAAAGGGGCTGCTAAAGCTGGTTGGCAAGGGCACGCCCTCCCAAAGCACCACGCTGGTGCGCGCAAAATCAGCCCCACTGACGGTGAGCGTAGTAGTGATACCGCGTTGCACAATGGTCGGGGCGATGTCCGTCACGACCGGCACGCTGCCCGTCTGGTAAGCGCCACTGTCGCAGCCAGCGCTAGGCCGGGCGACACCCCGCTGATCCGTCGCAGGGCAATTCACCCCAAGGCCACGCGCAGGGCTGCCTTCACTTAGCCCAATGGTGAACGTTGGCCCGCCATAGTCACCCAGGGCGACCACCAACGGGTTGGCGAGCAAAGGTGCCGCCACACAGTTCACGTCGCTGGCATCTTGCGCGTTCCGGGGCGGGTCTTGCACATTGCCGCCGCCATCACGCACCTGTTGGGCGCACGTCAGATTTTTGTTCCAGCCATGCCCGTCATTGAAGGCCGTATTGCCCGCGAACAGGCTATTCTGGAGCGTACTGGCGCTTGCGTCGCCCCCGAAAATCGCGCCCCCCACAAAGCCGGCGTGGTTCTGCACAAAGGTGCAGTTCGTACAACTCCAGGCGCTCCCGCCCGCAATCGCCCCACCAAGACCACCGTTCCCCGTTGCGCTGTCGTGAACCGCCTGATTTGCGGCGAAGGTGACATTCGTCAGCGTCCACCGCCCCGTCTCACCGCCCCAGAAAGCCCCGCCCTGCCCACGAGCGTGGTTGTCTACAAAGAGCGTGTCGCGCAGCGTCAGGTCGCCGTTGCCGTGGCGGAGCGCCCCGCCGAGCGCGTCACACTCACCGTTGGCGTAACATGTCGCGTTCTCGTCAACGCTGTTCGCCGTAAACAGAACCCGCTCAATGGTCACACTATCGGGCGCATAGACGAAACTGAAGACCGCGCCACCCTGGCCCGCGCCCCGGTTCGCCCGAAACACTGTGTCCCGGATGATAATCGCGCCGCCCACCGCATCAGTGGTGGACCGACTCGCGCCATCCGTGTAAATAGCCCCGCCATAGCCGCGCTTAAACGGCCCGCCAGGCGTTGCGTCATTCCCCTCAAAACTCGACCCGGTGATGGTCAGTGCGCTGAGCAAGTTATTGATCGCCCCGCCGTTAATGCCGCGATTATTGAGCCAACGGCTATCCGTCACGGTCAGGGTCGTCTCGTGGACAAACACCGCGCCACCGCCGGCTTCCTGCCCACCGGCGGTGCCATCGTTATCGCGCAAAATGCTGTTAAGAATCGTGACCGGGCTGCGCCAACCGCCACGAATCGCGCCACCTCGCCCGTCGGCCCCTGGCTCTTTGCCGTGGGCAATGGTGAGGTTCTGCACCGTCAGCGCAACACCGCTGGCAGTCTGCATGACCCGCGTCTGGTCGCCACCACTCAGCGTGATACGCCCGCCTTGCGCGGGGCCGCCACCGTCGAGTGTGGTCGTTTGGCTGATCAATAGGTCGTCGCTCAGCGTGAGCGTGACGGGGTCAGCCCCACAGTTGAAGGTAATCATGCCCCCGGCGGCAACGGCAGCGCGGAGTACCGGCTCGGTGCAACTGGCGGGGCTGCCCGTCCCAACCACCCCGGCAGCTTGCGCGGGGGTTGCGAGGGCCAACGGGGCCATAAGCAACAGCAAAACGATGAACCGCAACAGTGGGGTGGTACGTGGGTGCATAGGGTTTGTCGAGCCTGTTTTCAAAGTGTGCAAACCAGGGAAGAAATGGCACCGCTGCGGTTCCGGCGCAGGTACGCACGCCTAGGCATGCTTCGGAAGCGACAGGTTCAGCTTTACCATTGAAACCTGCCCCATGCTCTTTGCGGCTTTGCGCCTTTGCGTGAGATCGCTAAACTCTAAAGCCCGCTTGAAACCTGCCCTACACGGCTTGCGGCTGCGGGTGGCCCTGCAACAACGCGACCACCTCGGGTTCAAGCGCTTCTGGGGTCACGGTAGGCGCGTACCGGGCGCGCACCGCCCCCGTGCGATCAACCAGAAACTTAGTGAAGTTCCATTTAATCGCCTGGCTGCCCAACAACCCCGGCTGTTGCACCTTCAAATAGGCATACAGCGGATGCGTTCCTGGGCCATTCACCTCAAGTTTCGCAAACATGGGGAAACTGACCCCGTAGGTGCGGGAGCAGAACTGCTGAATCTCCGCCGCACTGCCAGGCTCTTGGGCTCCGAATTGGTTGCAAGGAAAGCCGAGAATGACCAACCCCGCCGCTTGATGGCGCTGGTAAAGGCTCTCAAGGCCCGCATACTGCGGCGTAAAGCCACAATGCGTTGCGACATTCACCACCAACAGCACCTTGCCGCTATAGGCCGCCATCGGCTGGATGGTGCCGTCCAACAGGGGTGCGGAGAAGTCATAGACATTCATGGTTCTACCTCGTCATGGGGGATTAAGTATGTGCAATCACTTAACAAACAGTATACAACGCTTTTTGCGCTATGCCAAGCCCGCCGCATGCCCAGTTAGGACAGGGCTACGTCAAAGCCGCCAGAAGCCCACGCCCGGCGGCTGTAACTACAAACTATGCACGGCGAACAAGGTGCTACTGGTACCCTTTGCTCAGAACGACAGCCTCCGCCGACGGAGCGCAATGCTCTGCAAGAGTCCCACGGCAGTCAGCACGACCACCATAAAGCTTCCGCCTTGCGAAATAAAAGGCAGCGGCAAGCCCGTCACCGGAAACAGGCTGAGATTCATGCCAAGATTGATCAACACATGGCAGAAGAGCATCGCAAAAACCCCAAGGGCGATGAGGCGTCCGAAGCTGTCGCGGGCTTGCGTCGCAATACTCAGCGCCTGCCAGAGCAGCAGCGCTTGGAAGGTGATCAGCACTACCCCGCCCAGAAAGCCCATCTCCTCGCCAATCACGGCGAAGATAAAGTCAGTGTGCTGCACCGGCACATAGTTGCCCTGGCTGAAGAGGCCACGGGTCAGCCCCGCCCCGAACCAACCGCCCTGGCTAATCGCACTCAGCGCTTGGATCACGTTATAGCCATCGTTAAAATCCACCCGCGCCGGATCGGTGAGGAGGAAATAGAAAGTCAGCAAGCGCCGCCGTTGGTAGTCGTCGAAAATCGCGTCCGAGTGCCAAGCCGCATAAAGGCCACCCACGGCAAGGAGCAGAAGGCCCAACAACTGGAGGGGCTTGATCCCCGCACCCCAGGCCATCACCAACCAGATCGCCCCAATCACGATGGCGCTACCCATATCAGGTTGGACAACCACGAGCAGCGCGGGAATAAGCGCAATGATCAGCCCGCCAAGCTGAATCTGCCAACGGTCAGCTTGGCCTTCAAAGCGCTGCCAATAGGCGGCCAAGGCGATAATCAGGGC
>CAIRDL010000629.1 GCA_903877345.1 uncultured Oscillochloris sp.
ATCAGTTCGATGCCCATCTGCACATTATCGCCCGGCATCACCATCTCCATGCCTTCCGGCAGATGGATCGAACCCGTCACGTCGGTTGTCCGCACGTAGAACTGGGGCCGATAGCCGGGAAAAAACGGCGTATGACGACCGCCCTCTTCCTTCTTCAGCACATAGACCTGGGCCTGGAACTTTTTGTGCGGCTTGATCGAACCGGGCGCGCACATCACTTGGCCCCGCTCCACGTCAGTGCGCTCCACACCGCGCAACAAGCAGCCCACATTGTCGCCCGCGATGCCCGAATCGAGCGTTTTCTGGAACATTTCCACGCCCGTCACCACGGTCTTGCGGGGAATACCCTCTTCCATGCCGACAATCTCAATCGTGTCGCCAACCTTGACTTGGCCGCGCTCGATGCGGCCCGTCACCACGGTACCGCGCCCCTTGATGCCAAAGACATCTTCCACCGGCATCAGGAAGGGCCGGTCAATGGCCCGCTCCGGCGTCGGGATGAAATCATCCACCGCCTGCATCAGGTCAAGGATGGGCTTATACACGGGGTCGTTAATGTCCTTGCTCGTACTCTCCAACGCGGCACGGCCCGACCCTCGCACGATGGGAATATCATCGCCGGGGAACTCGTACTTCGACAGGAGTTCGCGCAGTTCCAACTCCACCAGTTCGAGCAATTCCGGGTCGTCCATCATATCTACTTTATTAAGGAAGACGACGATGGCGGGGACTTGGACTTGGCGGGCGAGGAGGATGTGCTCGCGAGTCTGGGGCATCGGGCCATCGGGAGCGGAGACAACGAGGATGGCCCCGTCCATCTGAGCCGCACCGGTGATCATATTCTTAATGTAGTCGGCGTGACCGGGGCAATCCACATGGGCATAGTGGCGGCTCTCGGTCTGATACTCGACGTGGCGGATAGCGATCGTGATGCCACGGGCGCGCTCTTCGGGGGCATTATCAATCTGGTCGTAGGCTATAAACTGAGCCGCCCCGCGCAGCGCAAGCACCTTGGTGATCGCGGCGGTCAGCGTGGTCTTGCCGTGATCCACATGGCCAATCGTCCCGATGTTCACATGCGGCTTTGTCCGCTCGAACTTCTGCTTCGCCATGAACCTCTCTGCTCCTTGAGCTCATTAAAAGACGCCGCTCGTGTCAGCTTTGGCCGACACGAGCATTCCTAAAGGCAGGCATCGCGTACGCCACGTATCGCGCCATTCTGGAGCCTACGACGGGACTTGAACCCGTGACCTCGTCTTTACCAAAGACGTGCTCTACCAACTGAGCTACGTAGGCTTGGGGGTGGTGGGCCGGGCAGGATTCGAACCTGCGAAGGCGTTAGCCAACAGATTTACAGTCTGCCCCGTTTGACCGCTCCGGAACCGACCCACGGACTCTGGAGCCGACGCAGGGAATTGAACCCTGAACCTACGGTTTACAAAACCGTTGCTCTGCCAATTGAGCTACGCCGGCGTATCGCATATTTAAAGAGTGCTATGCCTTACAGCCCGCGCATTCTAACATAGCCCCCGCCTTTGTGCAAATGGCGGGCCTTGCCAACCGGCTACCGTTTCCGGTATCATACGGATCGCTGACTGCCGAATTGACGCGAGGGTACCCCATGCATGTGCTGCGACAACTGTTCAGGGGCCAGCGCAGCCCCGCCGATGCGGTGCTGCACCTTTATGTGCGCTGTAGCCATTGTGGGGCTGCGGTGCATGTGCGCGTCCAACTCATGCACGATTTGGCGGTCGAATTTGGCGCACGGGAGGAGGTCACGGGCTATTATGTACGCAAAGAACTGCTCGACGACCGTTGCTGCCGCTTAATGTATGCCGACCTGCACTTCGACCGCAACCGCCGCGAGCGTACCCGCACGATGGAAGGTGGCACATTTATTGACCAAGTCGAGTTTGAGCGCTTGAACAGTGCTCCTAAAAGGGTCGTCTGAAAAGATCCTCTGTAGGGCGTGGAACGACTGCCTAAGCGGTGGCCGAGCGGTCGGATTCTTTAGCTGAAAGTCTAGAAAAGCTGCAAGCCGAAACCTTGGCTGTAGAGTGAAGTTGAGGCCGTTTGCTGCCCCAGGAGTTGCCCATGTCCTGGCCCCTCTATTTTGCCCAAAGCCTGAGCTTGGGCAGCCCCGCCTCGGGCGTTGGCTTGTGCCTGTTGTGGACGCCGCAAGACCGGGTGCTGCCTGCCCTTGATCCTGCGAGCTACGCCGTGGCGGGCAATCTCTACTCCCGCGATGGGCTTAGCTTTCTAATACGCAATCTCCTCGCCCAGCCCACCATCACCGCGCTTGTGCTCTGCGGGCGTGATCTCACGGGGAGCGGAGCCGCGCTCGTCGCCCTCTTTCGCGACGGTCTCGACGCGGCGGGGCGCATTGTTGGCGACGGCGCGCACCTCCACGCTGACATTCCGCCCGCCGCCATTGC
>CAIRDL010000630.1 GCA_903877345.1 uncultured Oscillochloris sp.
CCACGCGGCGAACATAGTCAGCCACGGCACGAGCATCACCCAATAACGGTGTTCGTCGGCCCGCCAGTAGGTGAGCATAAAGCCGATGTACGGCGCAAAAGTCAGCGTCAACAGCCCCAACAGTCGCCGCCGAAAGCGTAGCGCGCCAAGCAACCCCAACAGCGCCAGCCAAGCCCCCAGGTCGGAAATCAGGTTCTTACGCGCATTGGCCCCGAAGAGCCAGGCCACACTGTTGGGCAGTTCACGCCATACTGGCATCAGGTAATCGCGTAGCTCTTTGATCTGGGTTTGAAACTTAGCCACGGTCTGGTCAAAGCCCCAACGCAACACCCAACTTCGATTCGGGGTACCTGGCCCGCCGAGTTCTGGCGTAAAGACGCGATAAATCTCTGCCCACGCATCGCCACTCGTCCCCTGGTAGCCCAGCACCCAAGCATCGTGGCTTTCCGTCGAGTAGACCGGCTGCCCGAACAGCAGCATATTCCGCACCAAATAGGGCGAAAGAATCAGCAGAGCAATGAACGCCCACGGCAGCACCGTCCGCAACATCATCGGCCATGCCGCCAACAGAGCGCGCAAACGTCCTTGCGACGGCTTCCCAACGCCAGATTCTACAAGCTGCAAGCTACAATCTAAAAGCCATAGCCCCATCCCCAGCGCCATCAGCGCCCCCGAAGGCTTCTGCAACAACATCAGGCCCGTCAGCACCCCCGCCGTGATGAGGTGGCGACTCGCCACGAGCCAGCCTCCTGTACCGGCGGCACCTGGCGCTTGGCGCTCAGTGACGAAGCGATACAGCCCATTCATGGCTCCAAAACTAAAGACCACAAACGCCAGGTCGCTTGTCACATAAATCGTCAAGCGAAAAAAAAGGAAACTGGTTAAGGTGAAGATCGCCGCCGTCAGCCCGACCCGCCGATCCCAGATGCGGGTGCCGACGCGATAGATCAGCACCAGCAAGCTTAGGTTGAAAAGCAGATTAGGGAGCTTGGCTGCCCACGCGGTCGGCCCAAAAGCCAGGAAGAAAGGCGCAATCCAGACGGGCTGGAGCAACGGCCACGTCTCCTGGGGATGCGTCAGCCCGTCGCGCAGCGTGTAGAACTGCGTAACATAATCAACCACCCAACCGCGCCCGGCGGCGAGATTGCGGGCCACCACGGCGTTATCGGCATAATCGGCGTGGCCGACATAGGGCAACGCGGCGATCACCCACGCTTCATAGCCCAACCAGACAACGCCGAAGCTGATGAGCAGCGTTAGCGCACCCCGGCGCGTGCCGAGCAACGTCACCGTGCGGTCGGCGAGGCGGGGCAACCCATTGCGCCCGCGCACAAACACCAGCGCCAACAGCCCCGCGCCAAGCAAGCCGTAGAGCAGCGAATCGGGGAAGATCTGCCAGAACAGCGGTTGCCCAAACGACCCCAGCCAGACGAACACTTCCGCCAAAGCATAACCGAGCAACACCAAAGCGGCGGCAATCAGCCCGTAGCCAAGCGTGCGCCCGTAGGTGTAGCGACGCACCAGTCCACGGGTCACGCTCAGCAGTTCGCGCTGCCAAGCGAGGGCGAGCAACAGCGCCAACCCGACGCAGGCGAGACTCAGCGTTGCGCCCATCCAGATACGCGCCGTCGCCAACCCGACGCCCGCTAAGCCGACGCCAACACTGGTTGCCGCAAAGACGATGGGCGTCGTAGGCAGCAGCCGTGCCAGCAGCAGGAAAAGCAGGAGCGTACAGGCCATCAGCAGGGCCACCGCGTACCAAGCGGGCGGCACCACGGTGATGAACGCCTCAGGTGCGGCAGCCTGCACCGCCAGTTCCGCCAAGCGCACGCCTTTTGTTCGCGGGTCAACCCCAAAGGTAACGGTATCAGTGAAGGTGTGCGAACTCACGAGGTCAAGCATCAGATCAGGGCCAATGCGGGCCTCGGCGGGCACGCGAAACGTGTAGGTCGCCCACGTCGAGCGCGGCATAAAGTTGCCCAATGGCACACCATTTGCACTTACGGTGACATTGGGCTGAGCGACGGGAGCAGCGCGCACATCGGTCGGCCAGCCTTGGACGACCAAGCGCAGTTCAAGCTCAGCGCCGGAGCCGAGGTTGGGCAGCGTCATACGGGCGTGTTGGCGCGTCCAACGGCTGCGTCCGGTGGGCGAATCGGGGGTCAAATCATCAGCGAAGAGGTCGCCACGCGCCCCCGCCTCAGCGCCAAGGCCCGCATCAGCGCCGAGGAACAGGCGGTCGCCGAGCCAACCGACGCGCACGCTACCGGCAGGCGGGGTCTGATAGGCCATCCAGCCCACCGCGAGACTGAGCAACAGCGCAAGCAGGAGCGCTGTCAGCGCACTGCGGGCGCGGCCCTCGGCCAGGGGTGTAGGGCGGAGCTTCGGGCGCGGCAGCGCAGCCCGTTTGAGGTCGGCAAAGCCCATAGTAGCGCGTTCCAATGCGCCCGAACAGCGGGCGTTCTCCCGCGCCATTATACAGCCTCTTATCCTGCGCGTTAGAGCAGCGGGTGATAGAAGGGCGCACATGCTACAATGCCGCCAACAAAACACGGGGCCACCGGTTTATGCCGGTGGCCCCGTGTGGGCTGACGTAAGCGCGGGCTACTTGTCGGACGCCACCTCGGGGAGGATCAGGCTCTCCTCACCTTCGCCGAGGTGCTGGTCGGCAAGTTGGCGCAGCGCCGTGAAGAGTTCGACATCGAGGATGACCCCGGTCGGATACCCCTTCTGCGTCACGATGATGGGCTGATGGTTTGCCCGCGAGCGCTTGATCAGCGCCGCCAACGACGAAGCTGCCTTCGAGATTGGCACCACACCCTGCTTCAGATCGACGTCCAGCGTGTACTTCTTCATGTCTACCATAG
>CAIRDL010000631.1 GCA_903877345.1 uncultured Oscillochloris sp.
CCAGATCCTCGAGTCGCACCAGAACGTGCGCGCCTACGTCCGCAACTACAAACTCGATTTCACCATCCCCTACCGCTTCGCCGAGGCCAACCATCGCTACATCCCCGACTTCATCGTCGTGCTGGCAAAAAAAACCGCCAGCCCGCCGCTGACCTTCATCCTGGAAATCAAGGGCGAAGAGGACGAGCAGGACCGCGCCAAGGCCGCCGGTGCCCGCCGTTGGTGCGATGCCGTCAACTACGCCGGCCAATGGGGGCGCTGGCACTACGAGGTCTGCACGGATGTGGATACCCTGCGGTCAAAGATAGACGAGGTGGTGAGTGTGCGGATGTGAGGGAGATCGATGGCCTCTCAAACCTCGACCAGCGCCCCAATCTGAGGAAGCCCCCCGAAAATACCAGCGACGGGAGCAGCGAGGGTGCCGCTAAATCACCCTGCTCCGGCATAACCGGGTGAAGGATAAAACAATGCTTGCAGACAGCGCCGATACCCGCTCGCTCCGTTTCACCATCCCGCCCGAGGCGGTCGCCACCTACCGGGCATGGAAGATCACGGCGGACCTCGCCTATCTCCAGGCCCAGATCGACTACCAGGGCTGGGCCTATGTGATGCGCCTTGGCGAGCAGGAGGGCATGCGCCGCATCGAGACTCTGCCCGCCCCTGGCGAGGCCGAGCCGCGCTACGGCAGCTTCGGCGGCGGCTTCCACTTCACCTTCCGCCCCGCACGCGACGGCGACCGGCTCACAATCGAGACCCCCCTTCGTTCCGCTGGTGGCGATGCCCCCGGCGCACCGCTGCCGCCGCCGGTGGCCGCGCCGTTGGAGATCACCGCCGCACCGATGGCGATCCTCGCCGTCACGCTGGAGACGCCCGCCAACGGCGGCGTCCTTGAGTCCTGCCCCGATGACCCCACCCTCCCCTGGCACTTCGGACTCACCGGCCCGATGCTCGCACGCCTCATCGCATGGGGATGGGACGCCACTGTGCCCGCCGCCTACGCCTACATCTTCAGGCCCACGAACGTGGGCTGTATGGCAGGGGTGTCTGACGAGCGGAGCGGTGCGCTGATCGACCTGACCGAGGATGTGTGCTGGTGAGCCCTGCCACGCCGTGGCAGCCACGTAACGACCTTCGACACCGGCGCGGCACGTACCCATTAAATGAGGAAGACGCCCAGGAGCATTCCAATGCAGCGCTACCCCATCGGCCAAACGACCCTCGAACTCGTCATCGGCGACCTCGTAGCCCAGGACGTTGACGCCATCGTCAACGCAGCAAACGCGCACCTCGCCGAGGGCGGTGGCGTCTGCGGCGCGATCTTCGCCGCCGCCGGACGCCACCACCTTGCAGCGGCGTGCCGCCCCTTGGCACCCTGCCCAACGGGCGAGGCCCGGCTTACTCCCGGCTTTGGACTTACGGCCCGCTCCATCATCCACGCGGTATAGCCGATAGCCGATAGCCGATAGCCGTCAGCCGTCAGCCGATAGCCGATAGCCGTCAGCCGTCAGCCGATAGCCGTCAGCCGTCAGCCGATAGCCGATAGCCGTCTAATATCGGCTGATACCAAGCCTTGCAGACAACTTACCAATCCCTAACAGTACGAAGGTTCTGATAAACAAATACCACAAATGTCCCGCCAACCCGCTCTGATGCGCCATATCGGCTATCGGCTATCGGTTATCGGCTATGAGAACAGGGGCAAGCACCACACGAAAACCGAGGTTGCCGTCGTCGCCGTCGAGGTCGTACCCGTCCCGCGCCCCGCAGCGAACATTTGAGCTATTCCAGGCCCATCCGCCACCACGCCACGCCGTCTGACCACGTGTAAAGTCTTTTTGTAGCTCGTGGCTTCCGACCGGATACGCCCGGGACTCACTGACCGTCAACTCCCAGACATTGCCAGCCAGATCAAGGGTACCACAAGCCGCCACACCCGCAGGGCAACAGCCCACCGGCGCGGGACGACCCAGCTTCGCCTCGTCATAGATCGCCCGCTCAAGGGTTGGCTCCTCATCGCCCCACGGGTAGTTCCGGCGCTGCATCTGCGCATCATAGGCCGCCGCTGCTTCCCACTCGGCCTCCGTCGGCAGGCGCAGCACATAGTCCTTGGGGAGTGTGCCGTCGAGTCGCTCGCTGAGCCATGCACAGAAGGCCGTCGCCTCATACCATGTAATGCCGATCACTGGCTGGTTTGCGCCGTTGTACCTCGCGCCATTCCAGCCCCACGGCTGCGTACGCTTCACCCCTTGCTTCCACTGCCAGCCCTTTTTCGTCCACCAGCGTTCGGCATCGTTGCCGTAGCCTTCAGCGACGAAGGGCGCGTACTGCGCGACCGTGATGGGGTAACGTGCCAGCCAGAAGCCGGTAAGCATAATAGTCGCCTCTGGTTCCTTCGCTTCCCACCCGCCGATGCGGTAGGCACCCTGGCGCACGTAGCACCAGTAGCCGTTCGGTTGGCCGAAGTCCGTGCTGCGCCGTGCCAACTCCGCCCGCCACTGCTCGGCAGCGATAGGGAAGCGCGGATCGCCGAGTCTCCCCGCAAGCTGCGCGGCGCTGAGACGCTCGGCGAAAGGCACCGCCGCCGTCTCCGCGATCCGCGCCGCAACGAGCGCCGCGTCACCGCTGGCATCGGGCTGCGCCGCAACCTCTGTGATCTGCGCCAAGGCGTCGTCGTAGCGCCCCGCCTTCACCAGATCGACCACGCCCGTGAGCAGAACCCTTCGTCGTCGGCGCTCCTGCTCCTGCGCCCGTCGAACCTCGACCTCGCGCTGCGCCTCCCGCTCGCCCCGTGCGGGCCCCAGTAGCTCGGTAGCATCCGCATCGCCCGGCGCCTCGGCGAGCAGCGCCTCCAGTGCGGACACCGCCGCGCCCCAGTCGCCGCCGTCAGCAGCGACCAACGCCGCGTCGTAGCGCTCCTCGCGGCGCTGACGGGCCTCAGCCCACGCCCGCAGCCCCTCGGGGTCGGGGACACCCGGTTGGCGGGCCTCCAGCTCCGCAAGCCCGCCCAGCACGGCCTGCCAGTCGTCGGCATC
>CAIRDL010000632.1 GCA_903877345.1 uncultured Oscillochloris sp.
CCGCTTAGGCCCGGGCGGCGCGGCGTCAGGTGGATGGCAATCGGTGCGCCATGATGCGCTGCGGGGGTAGTTGGCGGCGAGCTTAGCGGCAGCGCGTCCGTTTGCTTCTTGGCGCGGATTGCCAAAACCCGTTGCCCTAACGGGCCGGTGCCGTGGTTGCTCGGCGTAAGATTGGTGGGTGCAGGTGGCGCGGCGGGGGCTTCGGTCTGTTGCGAGGGGCGCGGTAGCAATTTGAACGGGTCGAGCAGCAGATCAACCGCCAACCGCATGCGATCATGCGAGACGGGCTTCTCCAACAGGCAGTCAATCTTGAGTTCGGCGGCGCGTTCGGGCGTCAGATCCTCGGGACTGACCGTAAAGACGATGACCGCCGTCTTCGGGTCAAGCTCGTGAACCCGTTGCACCAGGTCAAGCCCATTCATGCCGGGCATGCGAATGTCGGTGAAGAGCAAGTCTACCGGTTGGCGCGCAATGTGAAGCAGAGCGGCCTCGCCGGACGACACCGCGTTAACAACGTAGGGCGAATCGTCGGTGAGGGCCAGACTGACGAGCCGCCTGATGTTTGGATCATCATCAACAACCAGGATTCGCTTCGTCATGGGTTCGCTCCCTAGAAAGCCAAGTCCGCTCGGCACTGCCAGGGCGGTTCGTTATGGCTCTAGTATACTGTATCGCCCGTACAGCTTCCCGGAAAGTCTTGGTGGGTTCTGACGGCTGACGGCTGTCACCTCGCGGATGCTGCTCTCCTCGGCCAGAATCATGACGATGCGGTCAATGCCGGGAGCGATGCCACCGTGGGGTGGTGCCCCATACTCAAAGGCTGCCAGCATATGGCCGAACTGCGTCAAGGCCGTCGCTTCGCTGATGCCGAGCAGGGAAAAGAGTTGCTGCTGGATACGGATACTACAAACCAAGGTACCGACCAAGGCCGCAGGTTCTACCGCTTATCGCATTGGCAGCGCATTATAACATGGCGCAAGCGTGGGCCGGTTCTAAGCTATAATCTGGCGTGGCCGCCCGTGTGGTTTTGGCGGTAACGAGACAGCATAGCATGGCGGACGTGATCGCTTCACCAGTTGCTCCAGCCCCTCAGCGCGTCACTATCCTGGGCGTCGCCATTGACGACGTGACGGAGGATGAAGCGCTCGTGTGCGCTGAAACGCTCCTCCGCAGCAGACGCCCGCACCAGATCTGTACGGTCAACCCCGAGTTTGTGATGGAGGCCCAACGCAACCCGGCCTTTGCTGCGACTCTCGCCGCCGCCACTTTGTGTACCCCCGACGGCTACGGCTTGCTGCTCGCCGCCCGTTTCCTCGGTACGCCTTTGCGTGACCGCGTGACTGGCGTCGCGTTGACCCGGCGACTGGCGCATTTGGCCGCCGCACGCGGCTACCGCCTGTTTTTGCTTGGCGCTGCCCCCGGTGTGGCCGAAATGGCCGCCGCCGCACTTCAAACTGCGAACCCCGGTCTCAACGTTGTCGGCTGCTTTGCTGGCTCGCCCGCGCCGCGCCACGAAGCCTTTCTGCGCCAGATGATTAGCGCAGCTCGCCCCGACATCCTGTTCGTCGCTTATGGGCACCCGCGCCAAGATCTCTGGATTGCCCGCAACCAACCCCACCTGCGCGTACCCCTGGCGGTCGGCGTGGGCGGGGTTTTCGATTACCTCGCAGGCCGGGTGCCTCTTGCGCCCGCCTGGATGCGTCGCCACGGCCTCGAATGGCTGTACCGTCTGGTGCGGCAGCCCCGGCGTTGGCGGCGCATCATTGATGCCGTCCCGCGTTTTACCCTGGCGGTGCTTCGCCAGGGCCGCGCTTAGCAAAAGCCTTGCATGGGGCTAACGCCCCGCCTACGAACCGTCAAGAGGAGACCCCGTATGTCGCAGACCACCGCCGAGAAGATCGCCGATCTCCGTCGGCGTCGTGAGAAGGCCCAGACCGGCGACCCACAGGCCATTCAGAAACAGCACGAGCGCGGCAAACTCACTGCCCGCGAGCGTATTGACCACCTGCTCGATCCCGGCTCGTTCGTCGAGCTTGACGCTTTTGCCGTGCATCGCACGGCGGCTTTCGGAATGGAGCGCCGCAAACCGTTGGGCGACGGCGTGATCACCGGCCACGGCACCATCGAGGGTCGCCCCGTCTGTGTTTTCTCGCAAGACTTCACGATCTTCGGCGGTAGTCTGGGCGAAGTGTTCGCCGAGAAGATCACGAAGGTGATGGATTTAGCGCTGCGGATGGGCGTGCCCTGCATCGGCATCAACGACTCGGGTGGTGCCCGCATCCAAGAGGGCGTGGTCAGCCTGGGTGGCTACGCCGAAATCTTCTACCGCAACGTGCTGAGTAGTGGGGTCATCCCGCAACTCTCGATCATCGCCGGGCCGTGCGCGGGTGGCGCGGTCTACTCGCCCGTAATGACCGACTTCATCATGATGGTCAAGGGTTCGAGCCAGATGTTTATCACCGGGCCTGATGTGATCAAGACGGTGA
>CAIRDL010000633.1 GCA_903877345.1 uncultured Oscillochloris sp.
ATCACGTTGCCCGCTTGCCCCCAGCCCAGGCAGGCGATGCTGACCCCAATCAGTCCCGTCCAGAGCGGCCACTGGCGACCCTGGAAGAACAGCAGCAGCAAGCCCAACCCAATCAGGCTGAGCCAAACCATTGGGGCGGCGGTTTGCGCGGCTTCCATGAGCCAGCCGAACCAGGTGCCGACATCCGCCCGTACGTCCACCGAGTCGGTGCCGAGGTCGAAGATGATGGAAATCCAGAGGGCCAGCCACATCGCATCGTGGCGCGAGGCGTCGTAGGGCATACGGAACTGGATGAGCGAAGGCAGCAGCATGCCAATCGTGCGAACGAGCACAGCGAGCGCACCGCCGAGGAACGCGGCCACGTCGGGCGGCAACTGGAGCCACGTCAGCACGGGCAGCGCGGCGTGGGTGAGGCTCTGGGCCAGGGGATCCATCGCGTTCCAGGTAGAAAGCAGGTCGTAACGCAGCCAGAGCAGGCCAAAGAAGAGGGCGAGGGCGGCGTCGAAGGCCAGCGCCCAACGGACGGCGTTGGCGGTGGTGAAGCGGGCTACGTCGTCGGTCGCCAACTCGATGCCGTAGGGCACGTCGAGCAGGCGGTAGAACATGCCCATGCCCTGGTGCTGTTGGCGGAAGGCATGGAGCCGCCGCATGCGCTCAGCGGCCACGTCGCCCTGCCCGCCGACCATCTGACGATCCAGTGCGTCCATCGCAAGTGGTGGATTCATCGTGATTTCCTTACTCGAAACGAAATAGTCCAGCCCCGCGCTCGATGGCCTCGACCTCCGCACGCACGGCGTCAAGATCGAGGTGGCCCACATCTCCGATTGCCGACATCCACCGTGACCAAGTACGGCTCAGCGGCGGGCGGGGCGGGGGCGGTGGGGCGGGTCGTAGGCAGGGTGAGCAGTGACATGAGCAAACTCCTTTACGCGATCGTCGCAGGGCAAGGCAGCACCATAGGTTAAGGCAGCGGATTCCAGGGAGAGTTGAGGCGTAGGGGTCTAGCGCATCGCTCTCCACCGCACTCACGGGCGGCCCTGAGCAACCATGCCCACTCGTCAAGGAGGGCAGCGGGAGCGACAGCAGTCCCGTGGCGGGTGGGCAAACGCACCTGGGCGTGGGCCTGGGCGTAGCGCTGGGTCGCATCAAGGGCCGCGAGCGCCAGGGCCGCACCGAGCGGGTCGTGGGCAAGCAATGCGTTGAGGACAAGCGGGTCGAGTGGGGGGTCTGGTGGGAGAACCGGGGGGGACACACACATAGGAAGTGACCTCCTCGCCGGAGGCCGCAGCGGAGCGCACGGGGCAAGCACCATGAGGGACACGGCGACCTCCAGCGCGAGACGACGAGAAATGACAAGCGCCGTACACGAACACAGCACCCCACGTCCCTCTGCCGCGTTGAACGCGACAAAGCAGGGTGCTGCTGGAGGTCACCGCACGGCTTGTGCTACCATGCGGCCCAGCCTCACGCCTGTTCCACCAGGAAGTGAGGTCCGCAGCCGCTTGGTGCTACCAACACCTTGCGGCTACATCATTTCATAGAGATATAGTATCCAACGGTACGGATACTGTCAAGTATCTTTGCGATATTTCTTGGGGATGTTCCCAAAATGGCGAGACTGGAGATATGTATCGACGGCTGCGTGCGTTGTGACCCAAAAACGACCAATCTTTTTGGCTCGAAGACGCCCGCGCTTGATATAGTCGTGGATTGAGTCTTTGGTTAACCCCGCATACTCCGCCGCTTCTTGGAGCGAGATCAGTTCACCGATAGTGAGGGGGTCGGGCTGCGTTTCGTCGGGGTCTACCATGCTGTCGTTGTGCTCCGCACAGAGTTACTTTGTGGAGCTATGGTAGCGGGGGGCGGGCAAGGCGTCAAGGTGAAGCATGGGCGAAGGTTCGTGTGGATGGCGTAGAA
>CAIRDL010000634.1 GCA_903877345.1 uncultured Oscillochloris sp.
AGAAAAGTATCGCGGGCTGATGGAGAGTTTGGCTAGTGCGATTCACACGATTGATGCCAGCGGGCGGTTCCTTTTCATTAACGAGGTGGCAGCGCGGCAATTAGCCCTGCCTCCGCACGCCATCATTGGCAAGACGCTCCATGACCTTTTCCCCGTTGAAGCTGCGACGCGCCAATTGGCGCAGTTGACTCAAGTAATCCACGCTGACCGCGAACTGATCACGGAATGGCGCGGGGCGCTGCAAGGGGAACCTCGTTGGTATCGCACCTCGATGCAACCGCTGCACGATGAAACGGGGCAGGTTAGCGCGGTGCTGTTCAATTCAACGGACATTGATGATCTTAAACTGGCACAACAGGCACTCCTGGAGTTGAATCAGACGCTCGAGGAACGGGTCGCGCAGCGCACCGCCGAAGTGCAAGATCTCTACGAAAATGCCCCGACCGGCTATTACTCGCTTGATACCAACGGTAGGTTGATCATGATCAACCAGACGCTCTTGAACTGGTTTGGCTATACCCGCGAAGCGATGATCGGGCGGCCTTACACCGATTTCATCAGCCCGGCGAGCCGCCAGAGCTTCCCAGCACGCTACAGCTTGCTCAAGGAACGGGGCTGGCTACGCGATATTACCTATGAATGTATCCGTAAAGACGGTACTATTTTTCCCGCGCTGCTGCATGCCACGGCCATTTATGACGAGCACGGCACTTTCGTGATGAGCCGCTCGACGATTTTTGATAATACCGAGCGGAAAAAGGCCGAAGACGCCCTGCGCGAGAGTGAAGCCCAAAACCGCCTGCTCTTTGAAGAGTCGCCGGATGCGGTGGTCTTGTTTGATGCGACGATTAACATCGTGCAGATGAATCGGGCTTTCGAGACGCTCACCGGCTATACGAGTGCGGATCTGGTTGGTCGTAGGCTGGATACGTTGGGCTTGGTCGCCTTCGAGTACGTCGCCCAATTGAACACGAGCGTTGCCCAGCAAATGCAGGCGACCAATCGGTTCGCTACTGCTGAGTTCAGGCTGACCGACGCCTATGGCGAGCAGCGAGATGTGGGGATGCGCGTGTTTGGGCTGACGATTCGCGGTCATCAGCACTATCTCACGACCATGCGCGACATCACGACGGAGAAGAAGGCCGCTGAGACGCTGCGCCGCGCCAATGCTGAACTCGCCCGCGCCGCCCGCACCAAAGATGAATTCTTGGCCAATATGAGCCACGAACTACGCACACCGCTCAACGCGGTGCTAAGTCTCAGCGAGTCGCTCCAAGAGGAGATCTTTGGCCCGGTCAATCGGCGCCAACAGGTCGCGCTGCACGACATTGAAGAGAGTGGGCGGCACTTGCTCGCGCTGATCAATGACATCCTCGATCTCTCGAAAGTGGAGGCCGGACGCCTAGATTTGCAGGTGGAAAGCGTGCTGGTCGTCGAGATCTGCCAAGCCAGCCTGAGCTTTGTCAGGGAGATAGCGTTAAAGAAAGATCTCAAGCTCACATTCGCGCTCAATGATGAAGACGCAGAGATGGAAGCAGATCTGAAGCGCCTGAAACAGATGTTGGTAAACCTCTTGAGCAATGCGGTCAAGTTTACCCCGGACAAAGGCAGCGTGGCGCTGAACGTGACGACCGACGTTGAGGCGGGCTTGATCCATTTTGCGGTGCAGGACACTGGCATCGGGATTGCTGCGGCAGATCTGTCGCAGCTCTTTCAGCCCTTTCGGCAACTGGATTCGAGCCTGAGCCGCCAGTATGAGGGTTCCGGGCTGGGGTTGGCGCTGGTCCAGCGTTTAGCGGATCTGCACGGCGGCAGCGTGATGGTGGAGAGCACGCTTGGGCAGGGCAGTTGCTTTACGGTGATGCTGCCCTATTGCCCGCCGCAAGCCGTGGCGCGGCCCGAACGTATGGGCACGCCAGTGCAAGCCCCGACGCCCCCACCGCTGGCTCCCGCACCAGCACTGCCGAAGCTCCGTATCTTGTTGGCGGACGATAGCGAGGTCAACCTCCAGACAATCAGCACCTACCTAGAGTACAAAGGCTACGCGGTCGCGGTCGCCCGCAACGGCTACGAAGCGCTCTCGCAAGCGGGCATGCTGCGACCAGACGTGATCCTGATGGACATCCAAATGCCAGAGATGGACGGGCTGGAGGCGATTCAGGAATTGCGGGTCAGGCCCGACAGCGCGACGACGCCGATTATTGCGCTGACGGCGCTGGCAATGAATGGTGATCGGGAGCGTTGCTTGGCCGCCGGGGCGACCGAATATCTGGCGAAGCCCGTCAGCTTGAAGGAGCTGGTGGCGCTGATTCAGCAAGTAGTGGTGCCGCAGTAGCGCGTGGTGCAAGGCGCATGTGGCGCGGTCGCAAACGTCAAACTGAAACCGCCGCTGCCGAACCATGCCTAGCCGGTACGCAACGCCTCGTAGCAACCCACCAGGGTCTCCGCCGCCGCCGCCCACGTGAAGCGAC
>CAIRDL010000635.1 GCA_903877345.1 uncultured Oscillochloris sp.
CCTCCGCCACAGCGGCAGCCTCCGCCACAGCGGCAGCCTCCGCCACAGCGGCAGCCTCCGCCACAGCGGCAGCCTCCGCCACAGCGGCAGCCTCCGCCACAGCGGCAGCCTCCGCCACAGCGGCAGCGAATGCCTCCGCCACAGCGGCAGCGGGTACGCCCACAACCCCGACCCCAGCGCCCAATAGCAGTGGGATCACGGTGCAGGCGATTACGCAGATCTATAGCACTCTCGAACAAAAGATCACGCTTAGCGCACAACTCAACGGACTGAGTGCGTCAAGTAAGGGTAAAATCACCTTCACGATCAATCTAGGTTCGCGCACCCTCACGGTATCAGGGGATGTGGTGACCGGGGGGTATGTCACGATACCAGATGTGTCTTTGCCAGCCTATACGCCAGTGGGCAGTTACCCCATCAGTGCCTCGTATAGCGATCTCGCCGGCTTTACTGGTAGTAGTACGTTGGAGATTACCCCGGCTGCCACCACGATCGAGATAACATCTCTCTCAGCCACAGGAACCAACTATGGTGTGACTTGCACTCTTACACTTAAAGCACAGGTGAGAGCAGCCAATAGCGCTGCTACGGGTATTGTCAACGAGGGTACGGTCATTTTCTACATCAATGGGAGATCGGACATCAGCATCCCGGCAGCGACGGTTAATAGCAGCGGCGAAGTTAGTCCTCCTGTTGTGTTTCAACTGCCTCAGCTAGACGCTAAGACCTACGTTGTGTCTGCTGAGTATAAGGGCACAGGCAACTTTAGTGCAGCTACAACCAGTGCAACTTCGAGTAAATCATTCGAGGTTAAGCAAGCCGATCTCATTATCACTGCGAACCCGCAGAGTCGCCGCTATGGCGCGCCAAACCCCGAACTCACGTACGTGGTTAGCGGTTTTGTCAATGGCGATACGGTAGCCACTGCCCTGACTGGTGCCCTCGCAACTGATGCCAGTACTACTACTGATGTCAGCAGATCTCCCCGACCAATAATCACAATAGGCACCCTAAATGCCATCAATTACGTCTTCGTTGATAAGGACAATAAAAAGCTTGCCGCAGGAGACAAACTGAGTGAACTGACGATCACTGCCATCCCAATCAGCATCAAAATCAACAACCAGAGCTGTGAGTATGGCAGTGGTGCTTTTAGTTCAAAATACTATACTGTTAACGAAGCAGACACTGGTTTGCCCCTCGATCCCAAAGTTGCCCTGACCGATACTAGCGTTCTTACAACTACTGCACCTGAAAATACACCTACAAAGTACCCTGTTGGTACCTACGATATCAGCGGCCCCCTTACCCCCAAAACTTCCAACTATACGATTGCATCCGTCTCGCCAGGCAAACTAACAATCACCAAAGCCCCACTTAACATTAAAGCCGACGATCAACCATTGTATCTGTATGGGCAGCCAGTGCTTAACAGTGCCCTAACCTTCATAGTGGTCGATCCCAATCAACTTAAGAATGGCGAAAAGAAAGACACCGCCCTGACTGGCGAACTCGCAACCGATGCGACGGCGACCAGTTCTGTTGGTGCCAGATACACCATTACCCAGGGGACTCTGACTGCTGCTAATTACGAAATTAGCTTTACGTCGGGCAAGCTCACGATCAACAAAGCCAAGCTTAGCGTGATTGCGACTGTCCCTTCGCGGGTCTATGGTAATCCCAACTCACAGGTCATCCTTACATATACAGGTTTCTCTAATAATGAAACCGCAAGTGTCATTGACCGAGCACCCACGATCACCCTCACGCCCACTGCCACGACACCACCAGGTAGTTACCAGATCCTCCTAGGTAACGATGGTTCGGATAACAACTACGAGATCCAGGTTGCGCCGACGCAAGGCAGCCTAGTTATTACCAAGGCCCTGCTCACCGTCACAGCCATAAATCAAACCCGCACCTACGGTGAAGCTATTTTGCCTCTCTTTATCAGCTACAGTTACAGTGTCTTCATGAACAGCGAAACCCCGAGTGTGCTCACCACTCAACCTCAAGCTAGCGTCGGTACGCCTGAGCCAAGCCTTCCGGGCAGTTATCCAATCACCGTCAGTGGTGGGGTGGACAGCAACTACGATTTTAACTACGTGAATGGAACGCTCACGATCAACAATGGCAAGCCGACGCTTACCAGTGTTGATCCGAGTCCTGTCTTTATCGGTGAGGGTGATACCGTGATCACCCTTACAGGGACAGACTTTACCAATAATAGCAGCGTCACGTGGGATAAAAACGCCTGTCCCTTTGGCTACGCCTTCATTTCAGACAGTGAAATTCAGGTGAAGATTCCGGCAAGTTCCCTGTCAGTGACAGCGGGCAACACCGGGGTGTTTATGCTACGGGTTAGCAATCCAGGCCCAGGAGGTGGGACATCAGCCTCGAAGAGTCTCAGAATCATCTACCCGACGCCAGTGATCACCGCACTCAACCCATCCTCAAGCGTGCCCCAAGTAGGTCTAGGTGAGACCCAGATTGTCATCACCGGCACCGGCTTTGTGGATAATGCATCAGTGGTTCAGTGGGGTGGTACTCCATTGAACAATATAACGGTCAATTCAGCCACGCAGATAACGGTAAAGGTACCCAATGCTTACCTGGAAACACCCACACCCAACCCTGTGACTGTGCAGGTTTCTAACCCTACAGACAGTGGTGGCGGTGGTTCGAGCGGGATTACCTTCACCATTAACGATAACCCGACGCCAGTGATCACGAGTCTCACCCCACCCTCAATCCCGGCTACAGGTGGGGGCGGGGGAAGTACCCCAATCATTATTACTGGCACGGGCTTTGTGACCGGCTCAACGGTTGAGTGGGATGGGATTCTACTGAGCAGTGCAAATGTAGATGTTAATTCAATCACACAGATCACTATACGGGTGAGGAATAATCGTCTGGATACGCCTGGCACCGCGCAAGTGGTGGTTATTAACCCTGGTCCGGGTGGCGGTTCGTCGACTCCGCCGTTTATCTTCACCATCAATTGACAAGCCGCTTGGCCCTGTTGGAACAACCCTGAGCGCAGTTTGCATGGAGCCCCACCGTGACAGAAGGCACCGTCGGCCACTACACACTTGAGGCGCAGCTCGGCTCCGGCCCTCTTGGTCAGGTCTATGAAGGGCACGACACCGCTACGCATGAGCAAGTAGCCCTCAAGCTGATCCGCGAGGAGTTCAGCCGAGTGCCGGGCTTCGAAGATCACTTCTTGCAAACGGCGGCAAGAGTCAAGGCGCTACAGCATAAACATCTCGTCCCGATCAAAGAAGCAGCTGTAGACAAGGGCTGTTACTATTTCGTCAGTGCGTTGGTGCGTGACGGCTCGTTAGGTGATTGGTTGGCGCATACGTCTCCCGACGAGCTCCCCCTGCCCACGCTGCTAGAGTTGGCACGTCAGGCTGCGGAGGCCCTGACCTATCTCCACAAAGCCAATTTCGTGCATGGTGCGGTCAAGCCCACCAATCTGTTGCTCGAATGGGGCAATGATGGCGTAACCCTCAAACTTAGCGATGTTGAGCAGAGCCGCCTGCGTAACGAGGTAACACTGCCATCGATTCAGGATGTCGTCTATCTTGCCCCTGAGCAGTGCCGGGGCGATGAGGCGGATGCCCATAGCGACATTTACAGCCTAGGGCTTGTGCTTTATGCGCTCGTCACAGGTGCGCCCCCTTTCAAAGGCGACGACCCCTCGGCAATCATCAAGGCGCATGTGGATGGCACCCCGTTGTCGCCCCGGGAGATGCGCCCCACAGTCCCTAGCGAGTTGGCAGCACTGATCCTGCGCTGTCTAGAGAAGGATCCGGCCAAGCGGTTCGCCAATGCTGACGAACTGGAGTTGGATCTGAAGCTGCTCCAAGTGCAGCTAGGGTCTAGCTCACCGTCTGTAGGTGGCCCACTGCCACAAGTGCAGTTGCGTGATGCCGCAGACCAGATCTTGAAGCCTTTGGCTCTGACTGGTGATGGCCTCACGATTGGCAGTGCCCCCGAGCATGACTTTGTGCTTAGTGGGGAGGGCATTGCGGAAAGACATGTGCAACTGGACTGGGATGGCAGTAAGGTGACGGTGATCGCCCATACCACACAGGCCACAACTCTCAATGGCATCCCTCTACCATTGGAAGAACCCCAGCTTTGGTCGAGGGATGCCACGCTTGGCATTGGCCCCCATCGGCTGACCCTCCTGGATCCAGCCCCCAAAGTGAGGCAGCAACCGTCACGACTCAGTGATCCGCCGGTGGATATAAGAGGCCCAGGCGAGAATGAGGATGTTATGCCAGAACCGCCCCCGAGGCCGACCACGGGTAATGGGCCCGGACCAGCAGTTCCGGGCAGAGGGTCAGTCCAGGCCTTTCATCTGGAGGTCACATTAGATCCAAAGGACAAAGAGCTTGAATTGATCCCAGGGCACACCAAGCAAATCAAGGTGAGGCTACGGAACAAAAGCGAGCGAACTGTACACCTGACCATCGAAATCGAGGGTGATGGTTTCAAAAAAGAATGGTATAAGGCTCCTTTGCGGGACACGATCATGCTAAATGGCCGCGAATCCGAAGAGGCCACGGTTTTCGTTACTGTGCCGAGAAAACCGGGCAGTTTGGCAAAAACCTACAAGCTTTCGGTCAAAGCCGCGTCGGACATTGAACAGGGTCGTTTTGCTTCCACAGAGGCAACTTGGATAGTCTTACCATTCGAGGATCTCAAACTCGAACTGAAGCCGCCTCGGAACTCGAGCTGGCTTTGGTTCAGAGCCAACTATAAGGCGACGGTGACCAACGAGGGGAACACGCCGGCAACCTTCACCCCCGAAGTGAAAGATCAAGATGAGTCCCTTGATATTCGCTTTGAACCGAAGCCTACGGGTGAACAGCGTTGGCCCTGGAATAAGGCTAGTCTTCCAGACCAGTTGATCCTCGAACCGGGCAAAAATACCGAAGTGCAGGTAAAGGTACGTTTCCGCGACTGGTGGTGGTCGGTTGTTCCAAGTAACTGGCAGGATTTTGACGTTAAGGTCGAGGCCAAACCACAGATTGACCCTACAACGGGGCGACGTGATGAGGAGAGTAACACGGACACAAAGCGCAAGTCCGTGAAGTTCACCTATATGCGGCTCCCCTGGTTTGCAGTGATCGCAATCACGATTGTGGCGGGTCTGCTTGGGACTTGGCTCAGGCAACCGCCTAGCATCGAATTTAAGGCTAACCCTTCCTCACGCATGGTGGGCACCCAAGTGAAGCTTTCGTGGAGCACCAATGCTGATCACATCGAAATCCCGGCCCTGGTAATCACATCGGCCCCACCTGTGGGTACCCACATCATCCCTGGAGGGGCGATCATTCCCACCGAGCTTAGCCTAATCGCACATCCTTGGTGGAAGTGGGGTGTAACCGCTGTCGCCATCGTTGAAGTGACTGAACTACCGACTCCGACTTTGCCTCCTCCCACTGCAACCCTCACCCCCACTGCGGTACCACCCCCCACTGTGACACTACCCCCCACTGCAATCCTCACCCTCACTGCAACCCTCACCCCCACTGCGACCCTCACCCCCACTGCGACCCTCACCCCCACCCCCACCCCGACCACGGACATTGCGCCGACGCTGTTGTGTCTGCCAGGAGCGAAGCTTGGCTTGGAGGGAACGGGGGCTGCGATGGCGGGCTACCTCGTCTTTTTGGGTGACCAACCGGTGACGGGTGAGGTGATCAAACCCAATGGCACGTTCTCGATCACGCTGCAAATGAACCAAGTGCGCCCCGGCATCTACCCCGTCACAGTCAAGCTTCAACAGACATGGCAACCCCTGGCGATTACGGCCTACGAGCTTCTTTTGAGCGATGGCACCCGGAGTCCAAGGACGACAGCCCCTGACGGAAGGACCTTTACCCTGTACTGCAAGGTGCCCATACCTAAGACGCCTACGCCGGTCTCCCTGTTGGAGCCAACGCAGACCCCGACGGGTACGCCGACGCCGACGCCGACGCCCCCCAAGTAGGAACAAATCGCGGTGGCGACAAACACGAGGGGCGGGCACGAAGCCCGCCCCTCAACGTTACCCTCAACTGGAGTGGGGTTTCTAAGTACGTGGGGCACAGACGGGCCGGGCGGTGAGCCAGGGGGTAAACGTGATGTTGGGGCCGACCGCCGAGCCACGCCCGTCGGCGTTGCTGTCAGGCATGTAGGGGCCAAGGGGGTTGTTCCACCAGTTATTGCCCATTGCAAGGGGGAGGGTGCTCGTCGCGCCGCGCCCGATCCCGTGTTCCACGTAGATCGGCAGAATCAGCGGGGTCTGGCCCTCGATCACGTTTGCCCCGATGTTCAGGTCGGGATAGTGTTTCACCGGAACCGGGGCATCGTTGTAGAGACTTAGCCCGATTGAGCCGCCGACTAGGCTGTTACAGACCAGACTGCCCTGGAGCAGCGTGTTGGCAATAAGTTCAAGCACCGGCCCCTCGGCGCTCCCAAGTCGGTTGCCCTGGAGATTAAGCCTGATACTGTCTATTGCGGCGTCGCCCCTGATCTGGACGGTGGCTGCGCCTGGGTTAAGCATGTTGCCAATAATGCGGCTGTTTAGCAGCGTGAATGCGTCTTCATTGTAGAAGGGGTTATTGTAGGTGTAGGTTGCCTGCAGCGCGGCCCCGTAAGGAATCCGGTTGCCTTTCATCTCGACGCCATTCATACGAACTAGGCTATCCGTCACCCGCACCTGTCCAAAGCTCTCAGCGATGGAGACATCTTTTAGGATAAGTTGCCCGCCGTCACTCGTGATCAAAGTTCCGCCAGAGCCACCCTGACGGATCTGGGTTGATTGGAGCGAGATCACGCTCCCAGGCATCCCGTAAAGCCCGTCCCAGCGCACCGCCGTCCCGTTACCGAGGAAACGCACAGGCTGTTGAGGGGTACCTTCAGCCTTGAGTTGGGCGGTGTTGGTCACGATAATTGACACACCATCGCCGAGGCGAACATCAACTCCGGGTTTGATGGTCAGGCTTGCGTGCTCAACAATGGTCAGAGTCCTTGTAATCTCTACGGAGGTTGTCCAGGTTTGATCACCCGTAAGGAACGCGCCGGGCGGTGGAGGCACTGTTGTAGGCGGGGCGTCACGGGCTGCGATGGGGACGACACTCTCGGCGGCACGGGGCGTTGCGGTTGGCGCTGGGGGGCGACTTGGAGCAGGTGCGGAGGTTGGCGGATTGAGCGGCGGGGCGGGGTCAAAGTCGATCATAAGATCAGGCAAGGTTGGGGTTGGTTGTGGCGTGAAGACAACGGAGGCTGGCTTGAAGACGGGCAACGGGGCTTCTTCAAGCCCAACGATTCCCTCTAGGATCGCCGTTTGGGTGGGCGGTACGACCGTGGCGGATGCAGGGGCGGGAGCGGTGCTCGTCACTGAGGGGACTGACGTGATTGAGGGGGTTGCCTGAGGCTGGGCTGGCGCGGGCAGCGGGTAGGCGGCGCTTACGATCTGGGTGGGGATTGGGGCGGTAACGACGGGCACAGCGGCAGTGGTGGTAGCCGAAGCCCCAATCATGGTCGCAAGCAGGAGGAGGAGGCCGGTCAGGAGCAGGGCAAGGATCAGACTGGCTGGCGTAATCGAGAGGTGGATGGCGATGGTGCGCTCACCGGGCAGAGGTGGTTTCGGCTGCGGTTGATCCATTGAATTCCCCCGCGAAAGAAGGCTTAAAACACTGGTATTGCAGCAAGTGGCTTGCTTATGAGATCAAGGTAGAAGCGCTAAGGCAAAGCGTGGGCTTATTTTAACAGCTACAGTTCGAGAAGGCAACCGGCTCTTGGTTGACAGTGGCCTAGTCAATTGATATAATTGTCACTATTCTTGTATATCATACAAGACTCGTCTGTGCTGACAGTTGCCCCCGGAAGGTGCGGTTGCGACCAATGCAGGGTGCGAAGCCCAGCTAAAGCAAGTGAGCAGGGAAGACCTATGTTGCGATCCCGTCCTCTTCTCCGCTTGGTGTACACGGTGCTGATCGTGACGGGTATCGTGGTAGCAGCGACTGGGTCGCAGGCACTTGCGGGTACCTTTGCCCAAACGACGAGTATGGATTACGAGTGGTCGCGTTCGCAGACGAATCCGACGGAGATCAGGATTTCGCCGACGAGGGACACCACCGCTGTCATCTCAGGTTTCACGCTACGAAATAATAGTACTCTTACGACTACCACTTACTTGATCGATGTACCTGATCATCCTTCAGGCTGGAAGACCGATCTTTCTATCACCCGAGTTACGCTTACGCCAGGCAGTTCGTTTACGGGCATTTCTGTTCGCTTGACCATTCCACCCAACAGCCCGCAAGGCAACCAGAATATGACCGTGACCGCGACGAAGCTTGGCGAGAATGGACTCCCTGTTGTTAGCGCCAGCCTATTTGTCCTGTTGGCTGTTGTGATTGATCTGACACCAGTGCCAACATCGCAGTTACCTTTGGGATGCCCCGAGGTTAGCGATCCGGGCAACAACTATGAGAGTGCCAAGCTGATCCGCGTGAACTTTGAGGAAGCCCACGGGATCTGTCAGACTGGCGATGAGGACTGGTTCAAGTTCGCCGCCGTGGGTGGTAAAATTTACACGATTGACATCACACAGATGGATCTGGGACTCGATCTCGCACTTGAGCTTTATGATGATCGGCGTAACCGGCTTACAAGCAACGACGATTACTACGACCGTCCGCCTTCGTCAGGCACACCGTCACCGGGTTACAAGGATACGAAACCACGCATCAACTCTTGGCGTGCCCCCCGCGACGGCACCTATGTCGTGCGGGTACGCGATACCCTGGGCATTGGCGGCAACAACCTGACCTACCACTTTATGGTGAGCGGTGAAAGTTATGGGCCAACGCCAACGATGATCCCCGAGATCTGCAACGACGCCTTCGAGCCTGACGGCTTGCCGGAAATCGCCCGGATGATCTTTTCCAATGAGACCCAAGTTGGGCGCAGATTCTGTCCGACCGGCGATGCCGACTGGGTACGCTTTTTTGGCCTTGCTGGTCGCCTTTATATTATCTACACCGACACCCGTCCCTACACTACTACCGAAGGGGGACCAGAACCGGGAGCTGACACGATCCTAATTTTGACAGATCGTGATGGCACGAGGATTCTGGACATCAACAATGACATGCCTGGCGGCGACACCCTTGACTCAGAGATTCAGTTTCGCCCCGTGATTGATGGCTTCTACTATGTGCAGGTCAAGAACATTGGCGATATTGGCAGTCAGTTCATCAAGTATGATCTGACGGTGCGCGCCTGCCCCGGTCAGTACTGCCGCCCCAATCCTCCAGGCCAAGCGCCAGCGCCTACCGCAAAACCAGCAACGGGATAAGGGAACTAGCCCCGTCGGGCGTCTCTGCGCGATAGCTGCAAGCCCCCTCCCCAACCCTCCCCCGCTGGGGGAGGGAGTCTAGCCTCCCCGATTGGGAGGAGGGCTTGCTCCATCACCGCAACCTTCACAACCCCGATAGGATTGCTATACCCTCGCCCCGAACCTCTACGCCCCCTCCGCCTCAAGCTCGATCAGGATGACACCCCCTGCAACGCTGCCGCCCTGCGCAAACGGAAGACGGCGCACCGTGCCAGCGTAGGGCGCGACGACGGTGTGCTCCATCTTCATCGCTTCTAGCACCAAGAGCGGCTGCCCCTCGCGCACGCTCTCGCCTTCACTCACAAGGACGCGTACCAGCGTCCCCGGCATCGGCGCGGTGAGGCTGGCGGCGTCGTGGCCGCCACCAACACGGGTGGCGCTGTCGGCGCTGAGTGGCGCCGGGCGCGTCAGCCGGTAGGCGTGCCCGCGCCAACTGATGAGCAGCGCGCCCGTCTCGTCACGGGCCGTGCGAAAGCGCTCGATCTGGTCGCCTAACCGGATGGTCAGTTCACTTGGGCTGACCGTCATACGCTGCGCGTTGTGCTGATGCCCGTCAAACTGAAACGTCCACCCGTCGCTCCCCGACCTCATGGTCAGCGCGTAGGTCGTGCCGTCGGCTGCAAAGCGAAGCGGTAGCGCGCCCCCGTTTGCCCGCCAGTGCGTAGCAAAGGGATCGTAGGGCTGACCGGCGGTGGGCGCTAATTCGATGAACGCGGCGGCGATCAGCACGGCAGTGGGGAGTTTGGCGGGAGCGGCGGTGTCCAACGGATGGTCGCCAAGAAAGCCGGTGTGAGTTTCGCCCGCGCCGTAAGCCGGATGGGCGGCAATGGCGCGCAAAAGGGGCAGGTTCGTCGTCAGGCCAAGCACGGCGAAGTCGTCAAGCGCCCGACGCAAACGGTCAATGGCGGCGGCCCGCGTTTCGCCGAAGACAATCAGCTTGGCGAGCATCGGGTCGTAGTGGACAGTCACTTCGTCGCCGGTGGTGAGGCCCGCGTCTACGCGAACCCCAGGGCCAAGGGGCGGCTCGAAGAGCGCGAGGCGACCAATAGCGGGCAGGTAGGTCACGGGATCTTCGGCGTAGAGCCGCGCCTCGATGGCGTGACCACGGACGTGCAGTTTATCTTGGGTAAAAGGTAGCCGCGCCCCGGCGGCGATGGCGATCTGCCAGCGCACCAAATCCAGGCCCGTGATCAGTTCTGTGACGGGATGTTCGACTTGGAGGCGCGTGTTCATTTCAAGGAAATAGAAATGGCCGCTTTGGTCGAAGACAAACTCAACCGTGCCCGCGTTGACGTAGCCAGCGGCGCGGGCGACGCGCACCGCCGCCGCCCCCATCTCGGCGCGCAACGTGGGCGTGAGGGCGGGCGAAGGTGCTTCTTCAATAATCTTCTGGTGGCGGCGTTGGATTGAGCATTCGCGTTCACCGAGGTGCAGCACATGGCCGTGACTGTCGGCGAGGATCTGAATCTCGATGTGGCGGGGCCGGATAAGCAGGCGCTCGAGGAAGACCGTATCGTCGCTAAAAGCCGCCTTGGCTTCGCGGCGCGCACCCGCCAGCGCCTCGGCAAACATCGCGGGGTCGTGGACGGCGCGCATCCCTTTGCCACCACCGCCTGCACTGGCTTTCACCAACAACGGGAACCCGATACGCTCGGCTTCGCTAAACAGGCGCTCAATCGTCTGGTCGGCCCCGTCGTAGCCAGGGACAACGGGCACGCCAGCGCGTTGCGCTAGGGTGCGCGCCCCAATTTTGCCGCCCAGCGCCTCAATCGCAGCTGGGGGCGGGCCAATGAAGACCAAGCCCGCCTCGGCGCATTGGCGGGCGAAAGCGGCATTCTCGGAGAGGAATCCGTAGCCGGGGTGAATCGCCTCGGCGCCAAGCTGGTGCGCGGCGGTGATAAGCGCCTCGGCGCGCAAGTAGCTTTGGGCAGCGGCAGGCGGGCCGATGCAGACGGCGGCGTCGGCGAGGCGGACATGAAGCGCGTGGGCGTCTGCCTCGGAGTAAACCGCCACGGGGCTGAGGCCCAGTTCGCGGCAGGCGCGGATAATCCGCACGGCGATTTCGCCGCGATTGGCGATGAGGATGCGCTTAAACATTGGGGCTGGCTCCAGTTTGGCTTATTGCAGATTGTAGAAGGTTTTAGGGGCTAGGTTTCAGGTTTCAGGTCGAACGCATTAGAGAACCATGCGCCTGCCAAGACCGTAAAGTAGCCACGCCTCTTGTCTAAGGCATGTTTCAGAAGCAGGCATTTCAGCTTGACAGTTGAACCCTACACATGCTCCTTGCGGCTTTGCGGCTTTGCGGCTTTGCGTCAGATCGCTAGACTGTCAAGCTGGATTGAACCTTGTCTACAATCTACAATCTCAGTGCAGCTGCGGAATGACCTGCGCGCCGTAGGTTTCGATCCACGCAACCTGGTTGCGCCCGACATTATGCACGTAAATGGTGTCGAAGCCGAGATCGAGGAAGCTCTGGAGGTGGGCACGGTGCGCCTCTGGGTCGGGCGAGATGAGAACGCGGCCCTTGAAGTGTTCGGGGCGTACCAGTTTTGCCATTGCGGCGAAATCTTCGGGCGAGCGGACATCTTGCTTGGGGAAGTTCATGCCGCCGTTGGGCCACTCGACCAAGGCGTTCTGCAACGCTTCCTCGTAGGTTTCGGCCCAGGAAACGTGAAGTTGGAGGAGCTTGGGCAGCGTGGCGGGATCTTTCCCTGCCTCACGCGCCCCGGCGGCGAAATGGTCGAGAATCGTGCGGAGTTTGTCGGGGCTGGCTCCGGGGGTAATCAAGCCGTCGCAGTGCTTGCCCGCCCAACGGAGCGTCTGTGGGCCGGTGGCAGCGATGTAGATTGGCACCGGCTGGTCGGGCAGCGTCCACAGGCGCACTTTGTTCATCTTGAAGTACTGGCCCCGGAAGCGGGTTTCTTTGCCGGTGAGTAGCTTCTGGATGATTTCGGTGGCCTCTTGGAGCATCTCGAAACGGACGAGGGGTTCGGGCCATTCGCCGCCGACGACATGTTCGTTGAGCAGTTCGCCGCTGCCGAGGCCGAGCCAGAAGCGACCGGGGAACATCGCGCCGAGGGTGGCGGCGGCATGGGCGATCACCGAAGGGTGCGCCCGGAAGCTCGGACAGGTGACGCCAGGGCCGAAGGAGCCGGTGGTCACTTGGCCTAACGCGCCCATCCAGCTATAGGCGTAAGCGTTGTGGCCTTGGGCGGGTACCCAGGGCTGGAAATGATCTGCAGCCATAACGCCCTGGAAGCCGTGGGTCTCGGCCAACGTGCAATGCTCGAGTAATTCACTGGGGTGGAACTGTTCGAGGGCGGCAGCAAGACCAATGTTTGCCAAAGCGTGTGTCCTTTTCTTAAAAATTTACGATCCGTGACGGGTGACCCGTGATCCGTGATCCGTGATCCGTGGGCGTGTTGTCCGGTCACGCATCCCCCATCCCCCCATCCCCCATCCCCCAAAGTATACGCTCAATCGCCCGCCGGTGCCGTTGCGGGGACGACGGCGGGGGCGCGGCGCGGTTGCCCTGGTAAGGTGAGGGCCA
>CAIRDL010000636.1 GCA_903877345.1 uncultured Oscillochloris sp.
ATCCGTGATCCGTGATCCGTGATCCGTGATCCGTGATCCGTGATCCGTGATCCGTGATTGGTTAGGGTGCTGCCCGGTCACGGATCACGCATCACGCATCATGTGTTACGCATCACGCATCATCCCGCGCCACTACTGAAGACTCGTCACCAAGCCGGTGTATTGCTCGACCAAGACGCGGGCCTGTTCTTCGTTCGCCCCTTCGGCGTAGAGGTGAAAAAACGGGCTGTCTGCATCAGGAAGAATCAATACCCATTCGCTGCCCAACTCAATCTTGATGCCATCAACCTGGTCGGCTTTGCGCTCTGCGTACTGCTCGTTGAGAATCCGCATCACCTTGCCCTTTGACTCCCAGCGGCACGGCACACGGGCTTGGGCCAAATAGTAGGGCGGCAGTTGCGCCAACACCGCGCTGAGGCTCGTCTCGGTGACGGTCAGCAGTTCCATCAGTTTCACAATGCTGAACATACCATCGGCAATGGGAAAAAAAGCGGGAAAAATGTAGGCTCCGGTACCGTCGCCGAGCAGCAGCAGGTTCGGTTGCTGCGCGGCGGTCTGCATCAGCGCGCCGAGGGAGGCGCGGGTGCGAATGATGTGCCCTCCGTACTGTTCGGCGATGGTCTCGAAGGCGCGGGGCGCGGTGACGGGGACGGCCACGGTGCCACCGCCGTGGGCGCGCATCGCCAACGCAGTGACGGCAGCCAGGGCGTGGAGGGGGTGCAACCGCACGCCTTTGTCGTCTACCAGGAAGATTTTTTCGCCGCCGCTGTCAAGGCGCGCACCCAGACTGGCCCCAACCACCGGGGTGATTTGGCTCAAGCGCTGGATGGCAGACTCAAACTGCGCGGTCGTTTGGAAGACCATATTCTCGTCGGTGTTGACATTCAACTCGACGGCATCAACCCGGTAGCGGCGCAGCACCGGGGCAAGCAGCGAACTGGCACTGGTGTTGGCGTAGTCTACGACGAGGTGGAAATTGCGCCCGATGGTCTCAAGCGCATCGGGGCGCAGCGCTTTGAGAAAGGCTTCGGTGTAACGCTCCTCGACATGTTCGCCATAAGTAATACGTCCGATTTCATCAAGATAGGCCCGGCGGAAATCCTCGCGGAAGTAGGTCGTCTCGATCTTGCGTTCGCTGGCCCCGGTAAGGTCGAGGCCCGCTTCGTCAAAGAACTTCACTTCGACCACGCGATTATCGAGGGGTGAGAGCCGCACATGGATGCCACCAGAAGCGTTGGAGATCCGAGTGTAGAAGCGGGCCACCGGAATAGGGATGTTTTGCAGGTCACAGACGTGTACACCCGCCGAAGGCAGACCAGCGACAACGGCACGCTTGAGCATACGCGGTGTGTAGTGGGCGTCACGGTTGATCGTCACGGTGGAGCCGCGAGGCAGCGATGCGCCGAAGGCAGCGCCGAGCTTGGCACAGAGTTCGGGGGTGATTTCGATATTGACGAGGCCACTAACACCGTAGCGTCCGAAGAGTACCCGGCGGCCTTGGCTTCCCCAGATAATACTGCTGCTAACGGTGGCCCCTTCGTCCACCTCTTTACCCGGCCAAATCTTCACATTCGGCTGAATGACGGCCCCGGCCCCAATCTGCACACCATCGCCGATCACCACACCCTCAAACAGGATGGCGCGTTGGCGGATGTTAGATTGACGCAGCACAATGGCTCCCCGCAGTTCGGCCCGTTCGCCAATGTACGAGTTGCGCCAGATAATCGAGCGGTCAATATTGGCCCGCGTGTCAATAATCGTGTAGTCGCGGATCACCGAAGGGCCGTGGACAATCACGCCGCCCTTGATTTTGGCTCCGTGGCCGAGGTAGATCGAGCCGTGGAGTTGGGCATCGGGGGCAATTTCAGCATCACCATCAACCCAAATGTCGCCGCCAATGTTGTGGCCCATACGCGGCAAATTCACCCGGCCCATCAGGTAGTCGCCACAGGCGCGCATGTACTCTTCAATGGTACCAACATCAGTCCAGTACCCGTTCGCGACGTGACCCTGAATGCGGTCGCCCTTACGGAGCATGCGCGGGAAGACATCCTTAGACCAATCAGTCGAACGCCCGCGCTCAATATAAGCTAGTACGGCGGGATCGAGGACGTAAATGCCGGTATTGACCGTATCGGAAAAGACCTCACCCCAACTGGGTTTTTCGAGGAACTGGCGTACATTGTTCGCCTCATCGGTGATGATCACCCCGTAGTTCAAGGGGTTGGACACCCGGTAGAGGCAGAGCGTTGCCATTGCTCGCGTGTTGGTGTGATGATCAATGATTTGGGTCAGATTAATATCGGTGAGGGCGTCGCCCGAAATGACGAGGAAGGGTTCATCAAGGAGATGCTCGGCGTTTTTTACACTGCCCGCCGTGCCCAGGGGCACTTCTTCAAGCGAATAGGTGATATTGACCCCGTACGCACTGCCATCACCATAGTAATCTTGGATGGCATTGGCGAGGTACTGAACAGTGACAATGATCTCGGTGATGCCATGCAACTTCAGCAGTTCAAAAATATGCTGGATGACTGGCCGATCCACCAGGGATACCATCGGTTTAGGGCGGTTAATCGTGAGTGGTCTGAGGCGGGTGCCCTCGCCACCGGCCATGACGACGGCTTTCATGGCTGCTCCACGCTTCGGGCCAACTTGACCACGAAGCCCTCTTTGGCATTCCTGCCGCAGGCGAAGTATAGCACGCCCCCGTACGCAGTCGCAAGCACATGAGACCGATACATCGTAGGGACTAATCAAGGCCAGTAGGACGCGCTCCGCCAACGGGGCGCTTCGTTATCTTGCCTTGGCGGCGGAATCTGCTCGAATATAACCTTGCCAGCCTTCAC
>CAIRDL010000637.1 GCA_903877345.1 uncultured Oscillochloris sp.
ATTAAAAAACCCACTTTCCTTACAGAAATTCAGCCCGAATCACAGCGCTGTCGAAGGGTCACGGTCGGGATGCTTCGCTGCGCTCAGCATGACAAGACACCTCACAGCGTTCCTTCGCAGCAAGACAAGGTTCCATGCTACTTTACAGTCTTGGCTGGCGCACGGTTTCCTGATGCGCTCGACCTAAAACCTGAAACCCGGCACCTGCAACCTTGTCTAATGCCTACAAGCTTACAGAAATTCAGCCCGAATCACAGCGCTGTCGAAGGGCGTAATGCCGCCATCAGGCGCAAAGACCAAATCAGCCCGTTCGCGGGTCGTGCTGGTACCACGCGCCGCCGCGTGCAGCGTGAAGAGTTCATACAGGTTCGGTTGCACCAGGGACGTCATCGCTTGGCCCATCAGCAACACGCCCTGCTGATTGCCCTCAACGTTGTTGGCCCAAGTAGGGTCGCGCCGCAACGCCAAATCTGTCCAGATTACCTGGTTCGCGGCAACATCGAGGATCACCGGCAGGCAGATTTGCGTGTCAGCCGTCACATCAAGCTTCTGCTGCACCGTGCGCGGCTCAAAAACTTCACCCGAACCTGGGTGTTGGCGCAACATCCACCCAGCGTAGCACTCTGGCAAGGTAACAAAGGGCTGCTCCGTAAACGAGTTGACCATCATCACAATGTAGCGCCCGCCATACTGGCGCACCGAGGCAAGCTCAAAGTCAATAAACTCGCAGGCACCTTCGGGCGCGGTCACGATGTCGCCCCGCCAGCGCGCCCGTCGCTATCCGCTCGGCGAAAATGGCGGTCTTGCGGCGATGCCACTGGGCGACCAACGCCTGTTGCGCCGTTGGGTCAGTAGGCAACCCCGCCGCTTGGACGAAGGCTGCGCTGAACAGGCTCGCCATGCGCTCCTTTCCGCCCCCGATCTGGATCTTCTCGCCATAAACTTCCGGCGTCCAATGAACCGGCAAGCCAAATTCGGCGAAGGTTTGGTTAAAGGCCGGGAGATGGCCGTCGTGCTCAGTTTCGGCGAGGACGCCATCACAATCGAAGATCAGCGCTGGCATGGCGGAAGTTCACCTTGTTGTGCTATAGCAATCCTATCGGGGTTGTGCGGGTGCAACGTCGCTCGCGACTGAAGTCGCAGCACGAGGCCGTTGGCCGATCGTCCGCCGACGCGGACGGCGTCGGCGGAGGCCGACGCTCAGCCGCAGGCTCCGCAGGCGCGACTTCAGTCGTCAGCCAAAGGGGTACGCAGCCTTCACGACCTGCATAGGATTGCTATACTTAGTGACGATATAACAATATTTCACAAGAGAACATCTGTAGTATAGCGGTTGCAAAATCTACCATTCCACTGTAGACTACTCCATGAATCAAAGGCTTGTCAAAGGCTATTGCTATGGCTGATCGTCAGTTCGAATACGAGAAGGAAGATCACTCAGCCGCTTTTACGAACGATTTTGTGTTTAACCAACTAATCCCCTATATCGGAAACAAACGAAAACTCTTAGGTCTTATCCAAGAAGCTATTATCAAGACAGATGTCAAAAATGGTACTTTTCTTGACTGCTTTGCCGGTAGCGGTGTTGTTTCGCGCATGGCAAAAAAAATGGGCTATCGCGTCCTCTGTAACGATTGGGAGCCTTACGCACTCGAAATAAACCGGTGTTACATTGAGGGTACAACACCACCGTTATTCCAACCTTTCGGCGGGTACGAACAAGCTATTGCAATGCTAAATGCTTTAGAACCTGTAGAAGGTTGGGTAGCGCGTCATCTTTGTCCGTCAGACGATACTAATTACGACATTCTTAGAGACAGGATGTTTTATACACGCGCAAATGGCATGATGCTTGATGCGATACGTGCAAAAATCAATGAATGGGAAGATGGTCATTTGATTGATTCCAGCGAGAAGGCAAGTCTTCTTGCACCTCTGCTCTATCAAACTTGCTATACGAGTAATACGAGCGGCGTTTTTAAGGGGTTTCATAATGGTTGGGGCGGGCAAACCAAAACCGCGCTGTATCGCATTCTGCCCAAGCTTCAACTCAAGCCCGCTGTCTTTTTTGATAACCAGCAAGCAAATAGGGTCTTCAAAATGGAAAGCCTTGAGGTTGCTGCGTATTTAAAGCACCATGCCATACCTGTTGATATAGCTTATTTAGATCCGCCGTACAATCAGCATCCGTATGGAAGTAATTATCATGTGCTCAACACCATTGCCCTTTGGGATAGTCCGCCATTAACTGAGAAAATTCAAGGTAGAAATAAGGCTGCTATTCGTGAGGATTGGCGTACTCAACGGCGTAGTGCGTACAACTATAAAGGGGATGCCGAAATTGCGTATGCACGTCTGATACGTGCCTTAGATGCCAAGTATATCCTGACCAGTTATAGTACCGATGGGATGATTCCGCTGCCAGCGCTGGTGCGGCTTTGTGTTGAGCGCGG
>CAIRDL010000638.1 GCA_903877345.1 uncultured Oscillochloris sp.
GCAACCGCTGCCGGGTTCGCCCGGCAGGGCACCCGTAAACGTGCCGTACTGCTCGGATGCCGACTCGTCGGTAGCGCCAGAGCAAAGCCCCCGCCTTTAGGCGGGTGGTGGTTTACTCTGATTCACCGTCTTGATAAATTCGCGCCGAAAGGTATAGAGGGCGACCCCATCCTCATCATCGGGTATGGATGCATGAGTGGTTGCAAAGGGGAGAACCCAGATGATCTGGCGTCGTTCCGGGTCACAGGTCACAAGAATCTGGAGTACCGTACCATCACAGCGTGGTATGGACGCAAGCGTCTGTTCAAGATCGAGGAGCGGGGTAAGCTGGGTTCGTTTTCCTTCATGAGCATCAAGCAAGGCGCGATGATAGCTTGCTGGAACTTGCTGGAGCATCAACTCGCGTGTTGCCTCGAACGCCCGGAATTCCTCAAGCTCATGCTCAAGCCCCGGACTCGCAGTGAGCAGGACTGCGCGCTGCTGTGCCATCTGGGCGATTCTGCTCAGATTGATCAGGCAGTCGGCGCTCGTTTGCAGATCTGCGAGCGTGATCGTTAGCTGTTCAGCACACCGCTGGGCGATGCGTTGGGTATGGTCATGCCGTAGTTGATCGATCTTCAGATGAAGCGTTGCTAGCCGCTGCTGCAATGCCTGAAGCTCAAGCTGAAGGCTGATCTCTTCGACCTGAGTTGCCTGGAGCGTGACCGCTATCTGCTGTTCCTCAACCGTGAGGGGCGCGGCGATGGCGGCAAGTCGGTGTTGTAGGGTTGACTCAGTCATCGGCTGTGCCTCTCTTCCACCAGAACTTGCTGCGCGTGGGTCGGATCTGCGCTTGGGATACCAGCGCTCTGCTTGCGTACCTGAGGCGATTTCTCGATCAGTGCGACCATCAGAAGCTCCAGAAGGGTTCGGTCAATGCGCCCATCACGGAGAAGTCCGAGTTTGCCTATGCGGGCGAGATGGATGACACACTGATCTCCATTGACACCTTGTTCTTGAGCAAAAGCTTCAATCGTGATCGGGTCGCTGTCAATCCGCCCATCGAGTGCAGGCTGAAGGGTGAACTGGTCTTCAGTCTCGGACAAGAATGGCGTCAAGGTTCCGATCCAGCAAAGGTAGAGTCGATGGGCCGCCCGCGTCAGAGCAACGTACAGCAGACGCATATGGAGTCTGTCCAGGGGATAGGTCTCGGCATCGGCGTCGGCAAGCAAAGCGACATCGAACTCAAGCCCCTTGGTCAGGTAGGATGGAATGATCACCGGCACGGTGGGAAGGTGCGTGCTCCGATCATCAATGATCTGGAAATTGGTAAAGCCGACGGCACGCAATTCAGCACCCAGTGCGCGGCACCCGGCAGCGGTCTTTGCGATGCACGCAATTGCCGTGCTGCCCTTGAGCAGTTCTTGCTGGATCGTATGCGCGAGAAACGCTGCCCGCGCCCCTCTATCAGGAAAAGCGTGTGGGGTTGGGGCAGGGCCAGGGCGTGGGAGCGATTCGGCCAGTAACTCAGCCGGTTCACCAAGCCGTTCGAGCATCTTGCGCCCATAGTCAACGATTGCTTTGGTGGATCGGTAGCTTTGTTGGATGGACTCGCGATGGAGCGAGTCACCACCAATTGCCGCACGAAACGCATCCCATTCCTGTACGCCCTGATGCCCATAGATTCCCTGAGCGAGGTCACCAAGGATACTCATTGAGGCTCCAGGGTTGTGTATACGCAGGACTCGAAAGAGGATTGGTGGCAAATCCTGAGCTTCGTCCACCACAATATGATCATACGTGGCTTTGACCCCATCAAGCCGGATCTTCAGGTAGGCCATAGCCGCCAAGTCGCAAAAACTCAGATCCGGCGGCGCATCTGGTGCTTCGTAGACCAGCACCTCGATCTCCCTGTCATCAAGGAGATCTTTGCCAAGCCGACGCAACAGATCTGGTGAGCGAAACAGATGTACGTAGGTCTCAGGCGCTGTCCGTGTTCGCCAGGCTTTGGCAAGAAATGCCTCTACCTGCCGGTTCACGCTATATAAGTAGGACTTACGCAGTTGCCCGCTTGTGCGCCATTCCGGCCTGCGGGAAGCCATCAAGGATGGCACGTGGGTCAGTCAAAAATTGGCGGATGGCAGGACGTATGCTGTCGAGCTTGGCGGCGAAACGGGTGGTGCCCGTGTGCATTTCATGCCCGATGCGGCGAAGATAGGTACGTCATCCCCATCCACTATGATGACGTTGCCCTCGCTCACTGCGTACCATACCGCGTTCCACGCCGCAGAACGGCGTGATGTCCCGATGCTACGTTTCCATGGCCCAGGGTTGGCGGGTCATGGAGGTGCGCTGGCCCATCGTCATGCGTCCATCATTGGTCGCCCAGTATTCCGTGTCACCGTCTGGGGTGTCAACCCGAAACACCTGGATAGAGCCAGAGCCTGTACGATGGACGTACGTACCCGTATGCCGGATCGCACCGTGAGCCACCTGGCGATTGCCGGTTCCGTCAGGATGTACGAGGCGGTTGGCTTTTACCCGCGTGAACCAGAACCATCCAAGTTTTTGGAGGAGTTTCACGTTTGCTACACTGCGGTACCACCCGTCAAAACAGACCTATGTTGGCCGGAACCCGCGTTCATGGGCCACGTGGAGCAGCGCACGAACATGGTCGTTCTTCGTTTGTCCATCGTTTGGGCCATCAAACAGGCGATCATCCTCCTGTGCATCGGGCGTATCCAAGGTGGTGTCATCAATCATCAGAATCCCTCGTGTCCGATCCACGAGCGATTCTGCCTCGCGCCACCGTGGCAGGGTATCTGGTTCCAGCCGATGGAGCAGCCGCGTGCGCGCATCATGCGCGGCCTGCTGTGGCCCCTCCGGTTGAACCCGTGCACCTTCGGTACACGAAACGACACGTGGTGTGGCGAGCAGGACGTTGCTATCGTCGAGATCGGTCACCTTGGGTTGGTTCATCGCCGTATCGTACCGCAGGTTGAGCCAACTGCGTAAGTCCTAAGTCTAACAAGCTCACGCAAAGCCGCAAAGCCGCAAAGCCACAAAAAGCATGTGGTTGCAGGGTTCAACTGTCAAGCTGAAATGGCCGCTTCTGAAACATGCCGTAGACACGGTTCAGGCTGCCACATGATAATCTAGCGA
>CAIRDL010000639.1 GCA_903877345.1 uncultured Oscillochloris sp.
CTGATCCGCGCTGCCAGTTCATCTAGATTAAAAGGCTTAATCAGATAGTCGTCGGCACCCTGATCCAAACCCGTAATCACATCGTCGCTCTGCACCTTCGCAGTGAGCATCAGGATCGGGATTTGCGAAAACTCGCGCACCTGCCGACACGCCTCAAGGCCGTCCATCTCCGGCATCATCACATCAAGGATGACCATATCGGGGCGTTGTTCGCGCACGATGGCGACACACTGCACACCATTGGTAGCATGGATGACGCTGTAACCCTCGTGCTCCAGATTGATCCGGATCAACTCACGCAAGCCATTGTCGTCATCAACCACCAAAATGGTTCGCTGATCCATCGCACATCCTTCTGCCTACGGGGTTCGCACCGTCGCCGCCGCCCCCTTCAACTCAGCGAAACGTGCCTGCACATCGGCTAAGGTCAATTCACCAATGAGCTTGTAGCGAATACGACCCTCGCCATCAATAAAAAAGCTCGCAGGTAGCGGGTAAATGCCGTAGGCGTTTGTCACTTCGCCCTGGACATCAAGTGCCACGGGGTAGGTCACGCCATACTCTACCAGGTAGGCTTTGATCGCCGCTTGATCACGCCCCTGCACCAGTTCATCATCAGTCAGGTTCACCCCAATCACCACCAAGCCTTCCCCCGCGAGCGTGGTATGGGCCGCCTGCAAAGCGGGCAACTCCCGTTTGCACGGTTCACACCAAGTACCCCAGAAGTTGAGCAGCACAACTTTGCCTTTGTAGTCGGCTAAATTGACGGTGCCACCGGCAAGATTGGGGACAGCAAAGGACGGGGCGGGACGGTTGACCTCGGCCATTGCTTGGCTTTGGGGTGCGGTGTTGCGCCCGGTGAGTACCCACGTCGCGGCGATGAGCACAATGGCTGCCACTACCCCAATCAGTGCGTATGTGCGTTCACGTGGCGTCAGGCTGCGGCGCTCGACGGTCGGCCCACGCCCCGCCGCCCCGCTGAGGCTGGCGTCATATTGGCGGCGGTGCTCTGCGTCGGCAAGCACTGCGTAGGCGCGTTCGATTTCGGTGCTACGTTCGACTGCCACTTTACGCAGATCGGGATCGAGTTCGGCGACCCGCTCAGGGTTGTAGCGCTCACGCTGGTGGGCATACGCCTCAGCGATGGCTTCCTGGCTAGCTTCCGGGGCAACCCCAAGTAGCGTGTAGTACGTTCCCATAGCGTTATGCTCCTGCGGCATTGTAACACACATTTTAACCTTTTGCCCCCCCAGACAGCCTATTCGTAACGCAGCGCCACCAACGGATCGAGCCGCGCCGCCCGCGCTGCCGGGTAAAGACCTGCCAAAATGCCGATCAAGGCGGCGAAACCCAGCGCCGCCAAGGCTAGCCACCAGGGCGTTACGAAGAAGGTGGCCGCGATGGGCAGGCGCTCGCGCTCGATGTACCAGCCAATTACTTGGTTGAGCAGGATGCCGACCAGCCATCCGCCAAGAATCCCCAACGCCCCGCCGAGCAGCCCGATCATCCCGGCTTCAAGCATGAATAGCCCCCGAATGTCGCCCCGCGAGGCCCCGATGGCCTTCAGGGTGCCAATTTCGCGGGTACGTTCGTAGATCGCCATCAGCATGGTGTTGACGATGCCGAGACTGGCGACAAAGAGCGCGAGGCCACCCACTGAAGCCAGCATCACATTGATCACCGCAAAGACCCGGTTAGCCTGCTCAAGAATCAGTTCCAGCGATTGCACGCGGTAGCCCGCAGTCCGCAGGCTGCGCACAAGTTGGGACGCCGCCGCCACGTCGGTCGCCCGCAACACCGCCGTGTCGTAGCCCTGCGTGGCGAGATAGTCGGGCGTGTTGAACCACCACCCTTTCATCGCGGCCATGTCGGCGGCGGTGGCCTGCACATCATTTTGCTCAAGATTGCTGACCCCAATCACGCGCAGTGGGAAGCGCTGGCTTTCGCCACGCGGGCTGCGTAGCACCACCGCCAATTCACGCCCCACCACTGTTGCGGCGTCCACGCCTTGGGGCAGCGCACCTGCCGCGATCACGATTTGCCCCGGCATTTCCACCGGCGTGATCTCGCCCGCAACGGCGGTCGGGGGCACCTGGAAGGGGTTGGCGAAAACTTCAAGGCCGGTCACTTGCACCGGCACCAGCCGCCCGCCCGGCAGTTCGAGCAGCGTCGTTATGCCGTCAAGCGTAATTTGGGCCGCGACGCTCCGCACTTCGGGCAGCCGTTCCCACGCGGCCACCACCGCCGGGGTCAGCGGATTGGCCCGTCGGGCAGTGCCGAACTGAGTAAAAAAGTCGTTGCCTTGCTGCACATTTGGGCGCACAAAGACATTTTCCAGCCCCAAGGCGGCGAATTGGGCTTGGACTTCGTTCTGCACCCCGACGCCAAGCGAGACCATCGTCACAATCGTCAGAATGCCCACAATGACGCCGGTCGAGGTCAGCATGGTGCGTACCTTGCGCCGCCCTAGATTCTCGAAGGCCGTTTGCAGGAGATCGGAAAAGCGCATTCTCAATTCCTCTGAGCGCATCTACGGATTCTTGACGGTCACATCCACATAATCGTAGCTGTAATTCCCGGCGATGTCGCGCACCAAGAAGCCCATTACATACGCGCCGTTGGTGATCGGCGCTTGGTGAACGGTCAGGGGTGCCGTGCCGAAGGTAATCGTCTGGCCTGCAACTGGCGCTGGCTTCAGACTGGTGCCGGTGTCGGTGTAGCTGCGCAGGTAGGCCGTGAACGTGTCGCCTTCGACAGGTTTCAGTTCGTACGGCTGCGGCTCTTGCGCCCGGTCGCTGCGCGGAAAACCCCAAATGCGCGCCAGGGTACCCTGCCCAGCACTGACAGTAAAGATGAGCCCCGCATCAATCTGTTCACCTGTGGCTTTTGATGTATAAACGCCCTCGACGCCATAGTAGGTTGTCCCGTACTTCGTCGGGCCGAGCAGCACCTCAATCTCGTCATTGCCATTGTTGAGGTACCAGGTGGTTCCATTCCACTCGCGGCTCACGGGATGCTCGCCCGCCGTCCAGTTGGGCACGGTGCCATTGTCGGGCATGGCACCAGGCGGGTAGAGAAAATCCACATTGATCAGGTCAACCGTGTCGCCAGCCGCATTGGTGGTGCCGATAAACCAGAAAACGTAGGCGATGTCTTGACCGCCAAGGTTGCCGCTCAGGGTTACGGGCCGGTCGCCACTGACAGTACCCGCACTGAGTTGCAGGTCACTAATCGTCGGTTTCGTCACCGCCGTCTGGCTGGCGGTCGGGAAGGCTTTGAGAAAGTCGGCCCAGCGGGTCTTCCGGGGCAGCGGGGAACCACGGTCATACGCCGCAAGATACTGCTCTTTGGTCTGCGGAAAGTAAATCGTGAGGCCGCTCGTGTCACGGTAGTAAGCACCGGCCCCACTGGCGATCCGCGCTTGCGTAAGGGCGGTGGCGAGATCGTTGGCGGCAGTGGCGACCTTGGCGGTGGCCCCTTGCTTCGGCAGGAGTTGCGCGAAATGGCCCAAATCTACGGCATTAAACTCATCAGCGTTGGTCGCAGCATAAATGGTTGCAAACGAGCGGGCCTCCGCAATCGCCGCATAACTCGGCCCCAGTTCGGCCAACAACGCCCCGGAAAGCGCATCAAGGCGCTGGGTCAGTTGGCCCATCTGGGTCAGATCGAAAGCGGAAAGCGTCACATCGTCGTTGCCCGTGCCTTCAAACGAGTTGATGTAGCTTGAGACGATCACCGGCGCGATGGCGTAAGCGTCTTGCTCTGGCTTGGCAGCAAGCTCGGCGAGCCACACATCCCAGGCCCATCCTTCCCCCGGTTCCAGGTCAGCAGAAGCGACGGCGACTTGACCGTAGGCTTCGACAGCCTTAAAGACATCAAGTTGCGCCATCAAACAGGCATCAAAGCCGATCAGATCAAGCATGCCATAGGTACTGTGTTGGCGGGCCGTCTCCAGCGCCGCGCTCAGATCGGGCAGGGTGAGCATACTGTCGTCGCTTTCATCACTAGCGACGCCAAGCCACGAGGCACCGTGATCCCAAATGATGAGCGCGTAATGTTCGGCGGGGTAGGTAGCGATGCCCCAGACGATGAAATCGGCGAGGGTGTTCGGCTTGCCCATATTCACTTCGCCCAAATTAGCCACCGCCGCCTCGGCAGTCGGCTCCATGCCGCGCTTGATCAAGAAGCGCTTGGTGTCGGCCCAATCGCCCGCCGAGGTGTCGTCCCACGAGGCCGAGGAACTGATGCGGTCGAGTTGCACCACAATGTTCAGGTCGGCAGAAGATCCAACCTGCGCCATTTCGCGCAAGTCAGTGAGCGCGTCAGACTCGAGATTATTGTCGCCATCAAGGTAGACCAGTACCGTCCACTTAGCGGCCCCGGCAGGCGTTGGCGCCCGCGTAGGCACCGGACTAGCGGCGTCGGGCGGTGCCGCTGCACCAACGGTGGCAAGCGGCGCGGCCGGATTGCCCGCAACGACGCTACTCGGCGGCGACACCGGGTTGAAGCCACGCGTGAAGACGAAGAGGCCGCCAGCCAACGCCGCCACCAGGGTACAGCCCAACAGCGCCACCACCCCAAGGATGACGGGCAGGCGGAGGCTGCGGCGCGGCGCTGGTGCTTGCCACTGCGACGGCGGCGCGGCGGGCAATGGCGGCAACTGCGGGTGCGGCGACGGGACAGCAACCGCCACCTCGAAGCGGAACGCCTCGTCGCCAATCGTGATGACATCGCCATCACTGAGGCGGTGCGTCGTGACGGCTTGCCCATTGACTTGCGTCCCATTGGCACTGCCGAGGTCGTAGAGCACATAGCCGCCAGCCTCGCTTCGCACTTCAACATGATGACGCGATGCAAGAGGACTAGCGATAACGACAGCGTTTTCGGGTGTGCGCCCAAAGCTGAGTGTAGCCCCAGTGAGCGGATAGCTGCGACCCGTCAGGGGGCCGCGAATGGCGCTGATCTGCGGAGCCACGTCGGTCTCCTCGATCTACGGGCAAAACTGCCCAAGGTGCGGCTGCGATGGTAGGAAGCATTGTAGCAAATGCACCGCGTCCTGTTGCGGCAAATCTAAAATCTACC
>CAIRDL010000640.1 GCA_903877345.1 uncultured Oscillochloris sp.
CGAGGGCCGCATCATCGGCGGTGCCCAGGCGCTCAACCCACAGCATGGGCGGGAATTCGACCCTGAGGATATCGCCCTCTTCGAGTCGCTCGCCGGTCAAGCCGCCACGGTCATCCGTCTTTCCCAGCTTTACACCGACGTGGACACACTCTCGACCCGTATTATTGACGCGATTACCGGAGCGATTGACTTAAAAGACCCGTACACGCGCGGCCACAGCCAACGGGTCAGCGAGTTTTCGGTAGCGATTGCCCAAGATCTCGGCCTTGACCACACCACCGTGTACCAAGTTCGCATTGCCAGCAAACTCCACGATGTCGGGAAGATCCGCATTCCCGACCGCATTCTGAAGAAGCGCAACAGCCTGAGCGAGGCTGAGTTTCGTCAGATGCGGCGGCATCCCACCTATGGGATTGAGTTCTTGCAGGAAAATGGACTCTTAGACCTAGACATGCTGGGCGAAGGGTGGCGGGCGCTTGCAGAGCACCACGAGCGCTTGGACGGGCGCGGCTATCCCAAGGGGTTGCGTGGCGACGAAATCTCGCTCTTCGGGCGCATTGTGGCAGTAGCCGACATCTTCGATGCGATTACTAGCCACCGGCCCTATCGCCCCGCCCGTTCGGTTGCCGAGGCGATTGCCATTCTGCGCCACATTGCCGGGACGGAGATTGACGGGCGTTGCGTCGAGGCCATTGTACGCGCCCGCGAGAAGGGGCTGATCTTGACCCAAGACGAACGCGAGATGCTCACCTGAGGCGGTGCGATGCATGTTGCAGAATCGGCGGTTTCAGCTTGAGGCAAGCGGAAAATTCAAAACATCCCATCTGATCCGTGATCTGTGATCCGTGATCGGTCAGGATGCGGCCCGGTCACGGGTCACGCATCAAGGATCAGTGTTCCCTGACAGTTTGCCCCGTGCCAACCCTCCAACGAGCTTTCAGATTCACCACAAAGACACAAAAGCACGAAGTGTCAAACCTAGCTAAATGTGACTTTGTCACCGATCAGGCGGGCGGAGCCTGCTATGCTGGGGCTGGGACAACCGAAAGCACAGAGGAGCGAGGCGATGCAGACGAATATGGGACTCATTGATCGGGTGGTGCGCGTGGGCGTAGCGGTGGTCGTGGCTGGGCTGATCCTCAGCGGGGTCGTGAGTGGCGTGGTGGCAATCATCTTGGGGGTGCTGGCGACAGTCTTCGTACTCACGAGCCTGATCAGCTTTTGCCCGCTCTACCTGCCTTTCGGCCTCAGCACCTTTGGGCGGCACGTACGCAAGTAACCTAGCCCAACAGCTTCCCTACCCCGTCAGTTGGGCCACTGAGCGGGAGCAACACTTGGAACAGGGTGCCCGCTCCAGGGGTACTCGTCACGTGCAGGGCACCCCGGTGGCGGCGCACAATGCCAAGCACCGCCGCCAAGCCTAGCCCGTGGCCGGTCACTTTGGTGGTAAAAAAGGGGTCAAAGATCCGCGCCAAGGTCTCCTGATCCATCCCTTTGCCGGTGTCGTGGACACTCAGGACAACAGACGGCCCCGGCGTTGCTCCGTCGCCGAAGTGCAGCCACGGCCCCAAATCGGGCGGCTCCGGCATATGGTTCGTTGTCACACTGATTTGCCCCGTGTTCATCGCCAGCGCCTCGGCAGCGTTGGTCAGCAGGTTCAGCACCATCTGTCGCAGTTGGGTGCCGTCGCCCATCAGCAGCGGCAGATCTTCCTCCAAAACCAGATCGAACTCAATCTGACGCATCAGACTGCCGTGCAGCAGGGCCAGCACCTCACGAATGATGCGGTTCAGCGCCACGGGGCTGGGCTGACGTTGGCCCTTCCCGGCGTAGGCCAGCAGTTGGGTCGTCAATTCGGTCGCTTGGTAGACGCCCGCCACCGCCCGCGCCAGTTTCTCCTGCGCCGGAGCCTCGGCGGGCAGCAACTCCTGCGCCATTTGGGTATACGCCAGGATGGCGGTGAGAAAGTTGTTGAAGTCGTGGGCGATCCCACCCGCGAGCAGTCCCAAACTTTCGAGGCGCTGGGTTTCTAACAGCTTGCGCTCGAGGCGCTGTTGCGCCGCCGCCGCCGCACGCTGCGCCGTAACGTCTTGGAAGACGACCACCGTGCCGCCAATGGTGCCACGCTCATCAATGATGGGGGCAATGGTGTTGGCAACTTGATACACCGTGCCCGCACGCGTGATGAGTACGGTGGTGTCGGGTAGGGTGATCGGGGTCAACGTCGTCATAACCTCGGTGACAAGTTCGTGCATCGGCAGTGCGTCGGCGCTGGTATGCAGGGCCAACACCCTCCCCAACGGTTCGCCGAACGCCTCGTGTTGCCCCCAACCCGTGAGCGTCTCGGCGGCAGGGTTCAGGTAGACAATCCGCCCGTGCTCGTCGGTGACCATCACGCCTTCGGCGAGGCTCCGCAACGTGGTGCTGAAAAGCTGCTCACTCGCCCGCAGTTGCTGGTCGCCCCGACTTTTCGTCAACGCTAACTGCACCGTCACCGCCACTTCGCGTTCGTGGAACGGCTTGAGCAGATAGCCGTAGGGCGCGGTCGTCTGCGCTCGTTGCACCGTGGCAGGGTCGGCGTGGGCCGTCAGAAAGATCACCGGCAACGCCCAGCGCACCAAAATCTCTTGGGCAACGTAGATCCCGTCTGAACCATCGGCTAGGTGAATATCCAATAGAACGAGGTCAAACTTACGGGTCGCCAGTTGTTGCAACGCCTCCGACGCCGTAGTCGCAATGACAGGCACCACGTAGTCTAGATCTTCGAGGAGCAGTTGCAGGTCGCGGGCCGTGACGACCTCATCCTCAACAATCAGGATTGATGCAGCAGTCATGATCTAGATCCTCGCTGTCAGTTCAGCCGTAGCTGGTCTGGCATGCACGGGAAAGGTAATCGTCACTGTGACGCCCGCCACACCTTCCGTGACGGCAGTGCCACGCAGTTGCCGCACCAAGTCTTGCACCAGCGTTATGCCAAGGGAGGTTCGCGGGCCAGGGTCAGGCTCAGGTGGCAAGCCGATGCCGGTATCCCAAACCTTGAGCGTAAGTTGATCCGGGGTGGTAGTGTGCAGATCGATCCCTACTGTGCCCGTTTGCCCGTCGGGAAAAGCATACTTGAAGCTGTTTGAGAGCAGTTCGTTAATAATCAGCCCGCACGGCATCGCTTGATCCAGACTCAGCCAGACATCCTCAGCGTTGACGGTGAGCGTCACACGCCCAGAGGTTTCATTATAAATGCGGAGCAACTGGGTTCCCAATTGCTTCAGGTAGACGGCGACATCAATCGAGGCCAAATCATCCGCTCGGTAGAGCAATTCGTGGAGCATTGCCATCACCTCGACGCGCTGGCGACTCTCGCGAAGGGCATCCACCGCTGCGACGTCGCTCACTTGGCGCGCTTGGATGCGTAACAGGCTCATCACCACCTGGAGATTATTCTTGACTCGATGGTGAATCTCTTTGATCAGCACCTCTTTTTCGTGAAGGGAAACGCGCAGGCGCATCTCGATAACCTGTAGCTCGGTGTTAGCGGCAGTAAGTTCGGCGGTGCGTTCAACCACGCGGGCCTCCAGCGCCTCGGCACGCTGCCGCAGTTCGGTCACATCACGCACGACCTTGGCGAAGCCGGTCACTTGGCCTGCGGTGTCGGTCAGGGGTGTGATCACGACATTGGCCCAGAAGCGGGTGCCGTCTTTGCGTTGGTGCCAGCCTTCGCCCTGGTAATGTCCGGCCACCGCCGCAAGAATCGCCGCCTCGGGGCGACCGGCGGCGCGCTCCTCGACGGGGTAGAAAAGCGACAAAGGCTGCCCAAGCACCTCCTTGGCGCGATAGCCCGTGATGCGTTCCGCGCCGGTGTTCCAGCTTACCACCGCGCCGGTCGCACTCAGCAAGAAAATGGCGTAGTCGTGAACGCCGTCAATCAGCGAGACCAGTTCGGCCCGCTGGCGGGCGGCTTGTTCAGCGGTGCGCCAGAGCCGGTTGGTGATGGCGCTAACCACGAGCGCATCCAACACAAAAAGTTCGATCAGGATGGTTGAGCCAGCGATGCCTTCCCAGGTGAAGGTACCTGAGTTGAGGAAGAAGATTGCGGCGAGGGGCACCGTGAGTATGGTGGCGAGGATGCCGCCGAGGTTCCCGCCGATCCAGGCGCTCAGCATCACTGCACTAAAAAAGACGAGGAAAGGCCCTTCATGACCGGTGAGTGGCGTCAGCACCAGCCGTATCGCCAGCGCGGCGAGCACCGCGACGGGTGCGATGGCGAGCCGTTGCCATAGAGGGCGCTGGGAGAGAAGCATGACGATCCTCTTCTGCCGTTAGACAAGGTTTCAGGAGCCGGGTGTCAGGTTTTAGGTCGAGCGTATTTGAGCACCTTGCGCTTGCCAAGACTATAAAGTAAACACACACCTTGTCTTATGGTAGATAGCACGCTCTTCACTTATAGCAATCCTATTGGGGGTGTTGCGTGGAGTCAAGGCTTCAGCCGGATAGGGCCG